>JAMOPC010000494.1 GCA_027064845.1 Desulfurococcales archaeon
CCAGATCTAGTGATTCTTGGAGAGGCGACTAATTTAAACCTACATATTGGACAAAGAGGTAGAACCGTCTTAAAAATAACATTGAAGGGAAGATCTGCACATGCTTCAATGCCTTCAAACGCGATAAACCCATTGTTTGCTATGTGCACGTTCATTCATAGATTCAGAAAACTACAGTTTCCTGTACATGATGTACTTGGTCAGAGTACTTTTTCACCAACGATAATAGAGTGTGAACCTAAGAGTACGCCTATGATACCAGATACATGTAGATTAATAGTTGATTATAGATTCATTGTTGGAGAAACAAAAGAAAACATTCTAGATAAGATAAAAGATATTCTTGAAGAACTTAGCAAAAATAGAAGCATTCTAGGATATAGTATTGAGATTAATAAAGGAACAGCTACTTTATGGACAGGCAAAGTAATTGTTTATGAAGACTTTTATCCAGCTTGGATCATGGATAAGAATTCATCTTTGATTAAGAAAGCATATAGTATTCTGAGAGAGCGCGTAATTGGTTCAACTATTGGTGTTTGGAGATTTAGTACGGATGGTGTATACTCTGCAGGAGTAGCAGGTATTCCAACAATAGGGATTGGTCCTGGAGATGAGAACTTAGCCCATATGCCTAATGAATATGTTCCGGTAAAACATCTCTTGTTAGCTGAGAAAGTATATGCTGATATAGCCATGAATATTTTTAAGCAGAGTATAAACCAATAAATATTCCTAGCGATGTTGTTAATGTTCCTAAATAAGCTCTCATAGATGGTTTTTCATATGCAATGATTCTTGCTAGTATTCTTCCTAGAACAGGTGTTATACTGGTAGTCAACACTGTTGCGCTAACGCCTACTAAGCTTATAGCTGTTAAGAACAAAGTCATTCCAACACCGAATCCGAGTCCACCAGTAATAAAGGCTGTTAATTGTACTCCTTTAAGTTTAAGGGTTCTTGGCAAATATTTATATGTAAAAATAGATAATACAAGAGCTGTGAATAAGTTTCTTATAAACGCTACAGTCACAGGATCACCGTACATTATAGCTAACTTACTAAGTGTTGCGCCCATACCCCATGATACAGCTGCTCCTATTGCATAGATAAGTCCTTTTAGTACTAGTTTTTGTTTCTCTCCACTATATGTTATGTATACTCCTAATAATGATGTGAAGGTGCCAATAATCATGAACATCGATATTTTTTCATTGAATAATATATATGAATATAGTTGTGCAAAAAAGATGTATGTATATGAAATTGATATTGCATTTCCTCCGCCTATTCTCTTGATACTTTTGATATAGAGAGTATCTCCTAGTAGAGGTCCAAATATCGCACTAATGATTATGACTAGTATTCCCTCGAAAGATAACCATCTATTACCGAGCGTAAATAATATGTAGATTAATAGTATTAGTGATGCGTAATATGCTCTAAGAGTGTTTAAGACAGTTGATTTAATCTTACCTCCATATCGACTTATTAGGCCAGGAGCAAGACTCCAGATCATACTTGCAGTTAAAGCTGCTGACACACCAACTATATAATGGTCTTTCATTCAGTATCACTTATTTTCTTGAGTTATTAGGAAGGAGTTTCCATGGTGCATCAGTGATTATTGCGTCGATTAAACCAGTTCTATTAATCTTTTTATATGTTGTTCTATCATTGATTACCCATGTATATATGATATAACCACTGTTTTTGAGTTCTTCTAGGACTTTTTCATCAATAAATACATAGTTCCATGAAATTCCATCAGCTCTTGAAGAGTCTATTAAGCAATGAATATTTATGGGTTTTGAATCAATTGTTATAAGGCCCTTAACGTTATCTCCAAGTTCCTGCTTTATGTATTTGATCGCATAATGATCTTTTGATGAAAAAACAAGATTAGTGGGAAGCTTCTTTTCGTGAATGATTTTCTTTGCTGTTGCTAGGTTTTTTAGGTCAATTAATAGGGTTAGTTTGTATTTGTTAGTTATTTGAATAATTTCGTTAAGAGTTATGGATAATTTCTTGATATAGGGGTCTCTGTAAAAGAATTTGTAGTCTATCCATCCCATTAATTTTCCGAGTATACTTGGTCTTTTGATTGGGTTTGGACCGTGTTTTATTCTTAGTTCTCCGTTTTCAATATCGAGATCTACTTCAATACCGTCTATATTTGATTCGAGATATTTTCTGAGTATTAGTTTATTGTTTGTTCTGTGTCCTATTATTTTCAATTTTTATTCCTTGGTATTCTCTTTATTAGATTATTATTTGATCTTTTTCTTCAAGACGTTGTTTATCCAATTATGATCTATTTTCTTGGCGGAGGCTATTAATAATTTTACAGCGTTTTCAACGTCTTCTAAACTGAGTAGTTCGATGGGCGAGTGTATGTAGCGTGTTGGAATGGATAATGTTCCAGCTGGAATTCCGGATCTGGTTAGCTGGATTGCTGCAGCGTCTGTTGTTCCTCCAGTTAAGACTTCTAGTTGATAAGGAATGTTTATTTCTTTGGCTGTGTTTATCAGTAATTCTCTTATTGCTGGGTGTGCTATGTGTCCGGAACCACTTCTTCCATCCATGATTTTTATAGCTGGTCCTTTTCCTACTTTGGTGATGTGGTTTTCTTCTGGTACTCCTGGTACATCAGAAGCTACTGTTACATCAATTGCTATTGCTAGGTCGGGGTTTATTGAATATGCTGATGTCCTAGCACCTTTTAATCCTACTTCCTCCTGGACTGTTGCTACAGCATAGACGTCTATCTTTGCATCCTTGAGGTGCTTGATTGTTTCTATCATTGTTACTACTCCTACTTTGTCATCGAATGCTCTGCCTGTAACTATTTTTCCATTACCGAGTTTTACTACATCTCTTTCAATAACAGCTACAGAACCAATGGTTATACCTAGTTTTTCAGCTTCTTCTCTAGAATCTACGCCTATGTCTATGAATAACTCGTGGATAGGGATTACTTGTTTTTGTTCTTCGGGCTTCATTATGTGTGGTGGCTTAATACCTATTACTCCTCTGACTATTCTTCCATCAAGTGTTTTTATCAATACTCTTTGTCCTGGTAGAATTCTTTCATTCCATCCACCAATGGGAGTGAATTTAAGGAATCCTTTTTTATCAATGTGTCTTATCATTAGCCCGATCTCATCCATGTGTGCTGCGATCATTAGTTTTCCTTCGCCACTACCTTTCTTAACACTGATAACATTACCCATAGAGTCAACCCATATCTCATCAACATATGGTTCAAGCTCCTTGATTATTACTTCTCTGATCTCGTCTTCAAACCCGCTAGGAGAAGGAATTTCACATAATCTTTTCAACAACTCATAGATTTCATCAACCAAACCATTCACCATAACCGAATCACCTACAAGACTGATACATTTTATAAGTATAAACAGATATAACCGTAAATAATTTAAACATATACCCATATATTACCGAGTATAAAACAAAATCCTTTATAAATAAATCATGCAGGAACAATCGGGGCAAAAGCGGATCAAACTACGTGTTAGTTTAAATCTAAAGAAAACTAGAGGATTTGCCTCACAACAGATAGTAATTAGGGATTTCATTCAAGAAGTAGAGTGTTAATATCAATGCTTTGTTCTATGCATTTCATGAAATTAGATCCTTTATCTGTTAGAGTTATTATTGTGCGTGGTGGTACTGCTCTTATTCGTTCTCTTTTGATAAGTCCTAGTCTTTCTAGTACTTCTAGTAATGTGTAAACCTGTGATCTATTGAATCCTGTCTCATTGACTATGTCTGTTATACTTAAGTTTTTTGATGTATAAATCAACTTTAGTAAAGTAAACAGTTTTTTAATATGGGTCAATAAAGTATCAGGCATTTATATCCCCAATGTATATATTGTCTAATTGTTTAAAAAAGTTTAAATACAACTAACCAAATATACATATAAATGGAAGATAAGATGAATGAAATAACTACACTACACACAATGATAAAATCCATAATAAAGAAAACATCAAACATGAAACAATACGAAATACTACCTCAATTCTATGGGATGATTCTGGGAGATGGTTCCTATACCTGTACATACTCTAGGGGTAGTCTAGGTATTGAAACAAGTCATATTGGAACTTTGCTAGCTTTTATCACACCAACCTTGGTTTTGGGTTCTACAATCATGCTTTACACGTTTCCCAGAAGAGATAATATAAGCTTTTCAAGATGGAAAATCAGATGCTATACCTATATCAGAGATGTAAAACAAAACATATGCTCCAAAAGCAAGCTAGAGATCGCTGAACAATTTTCGCACTCAGATAAACAATGGTTTTCCTTCAATGCAGGATTAATGGATAGCGATGGAGCCATAGTAATCAGCGTTAAAAGAAGAAACAGACCAAAACCACGACTGTACCTAGAACCAGAAATAATAATTATGGATCAAGACAGAACCTTTCTCGAATATATCTGTGAGATTTGGAAAAAATATAGTATTTATGGACATGTTCATAGACACCCAGATAATGTTTATAGGTTTAGAATAACTTCAAAACCCCAAATTCTAAAATTCCTCAAGTATGTTACACCATATATGTTCAACATAGAGCGAATAGGAAAAGCCTCACTGTTAATTCCTTACTTAGAGACAAATAAAGACCTAAACCCGCTAAAGAACAGACTCCGAATATACTATAATGTTATGGATGAGTTACGAGTATATACCCAAAAACTATCTCAAATCCTTTATAAAACAAATAAAAAACTCCTAATTTATAAGGAAGACGGCGAAGTAATCATAGATATACTGTATAAAAACAAGATACAGAAACCAAATTTATGAATTTTATATAATGATAAAAGACAACGCCGCCGCCGGGATTTGAACCCGGGTCACGGGCTCTCTATATGTCCCTCCCCCACCGCCATTTTGAGTTTAGTAGTGATGTCTTTTATAAAGTTTTCTATTTTTCTTCTTGAGACTTTATCATTTATTCTGATTTGACATATTCCATAATTGTTCCTTTTCCTGATTTGTTTGACTTTTCTTCGATATGGGTAGATTCTTATTTTTTCCTCGTTTATTCCTAGTGTTTTCTTCCAGAAATCTTTGATTTGATGCTGATTAAGATCGGTTATTTCGGTATTGTATGTTATATAAATGAATATTTTATCTGGTGGAATTTTTAGATATTTAATTAGAAATGTATAGACTAGTTTGATGAGTTCTGGATCTGTATTGGTGAATGTAAATCTACCTGGATTCTTATATTTCTTTTTACCAAAGCTACCCTCAGCTACTATTAGGCCAGCAACAAAATAGTGTAAGGGGCGGTGGGGGAGGGACATTCGACAGGCCCGCATACTAGGCCGGGCTATACTACGGCGGCTTGTTTCGTTTTGTATTTTTAGTTGTTTTTGGGTTTTTATTTTTTGTGTGTGGTGTTTTTATTTGTTTTTGGTTATTATATTTTCTTGTTGTTTATTATTGTTTTTGTTTGGGGGGTGTTGTGTTTTGGGTGGTGAGGAGGAGCTTTTGTATGATTTGTTTTTGGCGTTGTTTTTTGCGTTTGTTGTTGCTAGGGTTTTTGAGGAGTTGATGGCTAGGCTTGGTCAGCCTACTGTTATTGGTGATCTTTTGACTGGTTTGATTTTTGGTGCTAGTTTTCTAGGATGGTATCCTGTTAATGATATGATTA
>JAMOPC010000495.1 GCA_027064845.1 Desulfurococcales archaeon
AGTGTTTTTGGTAATGAAGAATACAGGGGTTATGAGGACAAGTATAAGTCTATGTATCCCTTATTTAAGTGGTTGAACGATGAATACATAATACTAGATACATCTGGTCAACGCATAGGAATTATCGGTACTCGTGGAGCTCTTGATAAACCTACTCCTTGGCAATCACGTCATATGCCATGGGTTAGAGATTACTATCGTAAATTGCCCTTACTTGTTTCAAAACTCATAGACCGTGTTAGGAACGAGGGTGCTGAAATAGTCGTTCTCGTATCACATTATGGTGTAACATACTCTGATCTTGAGGGAGAACCTAGAAACATCTGGCCTTACCTAGCATCATCCAAAATGGAGAAAGTAATTATTTCTAAGAAAGTTGATCTAGTTATTCATGGGCATGCACACAATGCTGTAAAGACAAGAATTAAGCTAAGCAATACATATGTATATAATGTGTCACTACCAGCTAATAGAGAACTTGTAATAATCGATTATATAAAAGAAGAAAAACCACATGGACTTGACAGATGGTTGAAATAATAAAATACGTGGTTGATACGTATTGGGCATACCTGTATCTCAAACGGCTCCTAAGAGGACTCCAGTAGTTACATTAACTCTTATACTAGTGAATGTTGTTCTATTCATATTATCTTATTTATATCCTAGCTTATTGGTTCCAGGCGCAACTAATGTATATGAGGTTCAGAGAAGACTAGCAATGATCCCAATAGCTATTGTTCGTGGTGAAAGACTATGGACTTTGTTTACTTCAATGTTTATGCATGCTGACATAATACATTTGCTGGGCAACATGATTTTCTTATTCTTCTTCGGAGGACCTGTTGAGAGCGCTATGGGTAGGAAAAGGTTCTTAGCATTCTATATACTATCTGGTTTAGCAGCTGATGTATTTCATTTATTAAGCATCACTTTTATACCAACACGTTATTTGATCTCTGGGGAGCTCGTGGGTAATCCATGGGTTACACCAACTCTCGGAGCTTCGGGAGCTATTAGTGGTGTTATGGGTGCATACTTAATATATTATCCTCGTTCAAGAGTCACTATGATCTACCCCATATGGATTATACCGTTCATCTTCACCTTGCCAGCATGGGCTTATATACTAATATGGTTCACATATCAGCTAGTAATGGGTCTAATATCTCTCCTAGGATTTGTCTCCAATATAGCTTTCTGGGCACATATAGGTGGTTTCTTGGCTGGAATAGCTCTAGCACCATATTTCATGGATCCATTTATCAAGAAACAGATACTTTTCTACAAGAAAACACTTGGAGAACTAATAACAAGTACTGATTATGAAGGTTTTTATGAAGAAGAAGAGTTTTATTAAGAAAACAATTCTTATGGGCGAAGCCCCTCGTATACTGCTAGGCTTGTTATTATTGATAATAATCCTGTGTATTCGTGGAACAATATGTTTTGTTTTCTAAGCTTGAGGTCTAGTTCGAAAAGCTTCTTGCTCCCAGTTTTGCTCATCATAAGTCCTTCTTTAACAGCTTCATCTACTTCTTTCTTAGCCCATGTGGGTAGTCTTGGATAAATTATTTCAAGGTATAACGCTATTACAGCGTTGTTTGCGTTATTGTATTTCCTATAATGTGTTAGTAGTTTCTTAACATATTCTACTATATTGAATTCTCTTAAGTCCAAGCTCCTGAAAGCAGGCCATTTACTACTTAGAACTCTGAACACGTCATTAAAGGATACTTCTCCCTCTATACCTATTAAGTGTGAAATACCTCCTGCACTTGTAATGTGTTCGTACATGTCTGTTCTGTGAATGCTTTTCAAGCTGTCTAGGAAATACTTTATTTCTCTCCAGCTCCTCTTGCTGAGGAATAGTTCTAGGGATCTCTTTAATTTTCCAGCATCATTGATTACGCTATCTATGTCTGAATGACTAATAGCTAGGGAATATATTATTTGAGGAATAATAAATGAAGGATCTACTCTGTGGGGGAGCCACCTATATGCTTCTCTCAAGCTTCTTGCTAGGAGTTGTCCCAGGTTAAACGTGGTTGCTGCTAGTTCGCCTTTCCTGATCTTTTCGCCTATTTCTATTGCTTCTACGAGATACTCTGTTGATGAAATAGTGTTTGATAATAAATAATCTATTCCAGGCTCGATCATTAATCTATGATATGTTCCAGGCTTTATGGTTGCATAAATAGCTAAATGTGTTCCCTCAATCATGGATTTTAGGATTAAATACTCCATTTTACTGCACCTAGAAACAGTTTAGCCAGTATTATATACTTATTATAGAACTAGTTAAATAAAAGAAGATGGTGTTTAGAAGTTTGAAAGCATCGCTTATACTTGCTTTTACTAAGGCTTTACTGGTTTTCGCTGTATTTCTAAATATTCTTGTCATATTATTGTATAGTCATGTATCAGTTATCTACGCTTTATCAGAGTCTTTGCTCATAATTCTTATAATAGTTTTTTCAGAACGTAGGGGTTTTGTTATAAGGGTTACTAGGAGGATAGGTGTTGATCTAGTGGGTTTTTTGTTGCCCCTAATTTTCTCATTAGAGGTTTTTATTAGAAACCTAAATTTATTCGGGAGTATTTTGTCTGATTTTCTCATAGCTTTGTTGCTCGCAGTTATTGTTAATTATCTTAACTCAATGAGAAGCCCTGTACATGGCGTTATTCTTTTAGACTTAATAGTTCCTCTTCTATTTACTAGTGGTGTTGTATCAGTTATTGTTTTGAGAAATGGTTTTCCACTTGTTTATTCGTTTATATTCGGTTTAGTGATTGGGTGTTTTTCATCAATTATTGGGTTAGATATCCTTAACATTAAGCTTGTTGAGGGTAAAGTCTATGTTTTGGGTGGGAATGGGTTATTTGACGCTGTTTTCTTAGAAACCTTTCTCTCGCCCAGTGTGTCATTTGCTTTTTCTCTCTTAGCTCATAGCGTCTTATAGAATAGTATTCAGTGTGAGAGCTCGTCTTCACAGCCCAAGCATGGCTCTGATGGTTTGCTATTCATCATCGTTTTATCTTATCTACTAGGTGTTTTATAATATGTATTGCTGGGTCTACTCCTGTTGCTTGTTTTAATCCTCTCCATTGTGGGAAAGCATTTACTTCTATTACATAGTATTTCTCAGTGTTTTTGTCATAGATTATATCTACTCCTGCATAGTCTAGTTTCAGTATTTTTGTTGATTTTATGCTTAGTTCTTCTATTTCTGGGTATTTCTTTATGTCGAGGTTTTCGCCTATGGCTCCTTGCGCTATGTTTGTTTTCCAATACGTGCTTTTTCTCTTCATCGCCCCAACTACTTGATCGCCTACTACAAATGCTCTTATGTCATAGCCTGGTTTCTCGATATAGGATTGAAGATAGCTTGGTATATTTACGTTGATCAAACTACGTGTTATATGGAATGCTATTTCTGGGTCATTTACAAGGGTTGATCCAAGCCCTAAGCTACCCATTAGTGGTTTAAAAACAGCTTTTCCATGTTCTTCCATGAACCTCTTTGCTGAGAAGGGGTTCTCGGTGATCATTGTAGGAGGTACTGGTATTCCGTGTTTCACTAGTCTTAGGAGGCTTCTCCACTTGTCCCTGGTATGGGTTATGCTCTCTGGTGAATTCATTACGGGCATTGATTGTGCTAAGGCTTCGAGAACTCCTATCCTTTTCATGAACAAGTCAATTCCTAGTTTTAAGCCTAGACCTCTTACTATTGCTCCATCTCCATTTATCTTGTCTGCATGGTGTTTAACTATGATTTCTTTATTTGTAATAATAGCATCTAGCTCGCCTATTTTTAAGTACTCATATCTAAGACCAAGAGTATTACATGCTCTTATTAATTCATTAACGCTCCATGGAGGATTTGTTCTGTAGTGTATGAGGAGTATTTTCATTTCTTATCATCATGTCCTAGTATGAGTTATCTGTAAAGTCTGCTAATAAGGTACAGTAGTATTAGTATTGATATTGAGAGAGTTGATGCATAAAGTGCTGCTGCAAAGGATTTGTAGCCGTTTAAGGCTATCCCTATTATTAGACCCACTATGATCGAGATAGTTGTAAGAGTTGTTACAGCTAATACTTCTTTAGGGCTATGATGTACTCGTGAATAATATGCTATGTATCCTAAAAGTATTGCTGCCACTATTGTTCCGTACATTATGCTTGTTTGTGTAAAATCATATACAATATACGCTATAGATATTGTTAGGAGGAGCAGTATTAATCCCAAAGCTTTTGTTGAATAAAGTATTTTCTCTACTGGCAATAGCGTCACCTATACAATGCTATTGTTTCATAATTATTGCTTCTTTATTTTAGCTTTTGCTATGGATCAAATACATTGCTAGAATCGCTATATAGAGCTGAGCTTCAAGCGGATCCGTATTCATAATTATGTCATTTAACTGTATGTTCATCATCCTGTATTTGAAAAGAAGCTCTCTTATAAAGTACTCCTCCACACTTGTTCCAAGCAATAATATATTGCAGGGCCCAATTACTTCTTCTGGTTTCTCATAATGTGATCTTATTCCAAGTCTTCTAAGTGTTTCTACAAAGTAAGTCGCTGATGGTTCTAGCATTTTACTAGATGTCACGATTACCTCGTTCTTATTGATCATATTTTCTAGTTTCTCCATATATATCCTTACAAGTTCGTTTACTACTGGTGTGAATCCTTCTTGTGAGTGCTCGTATAGTCTTTCGCCTCTTCTACCCATTCTCTTCTTATAATGTTTTGATGCTGCGTGGTATGATGCCATGGCCATTAGTAGTGATGCTTCTAGCTCGTCATTAGTGCTTATATATACTGGGTTGTACTTTGACAACATGTCTAGTAGGTGTGGTTGCGTTGGTTTTGGTGAGATAAATAATATCTTATTGCCTGTAAGCTGGGATGCTTGTAAAAGATTTACTGTGGAGCTTGAGATAGGATTTGTTGTGAAAAATACAAGTTTGCCCGGATTCCTATAGACAACTGTATAGTATGAGATAGTGTTTGCTTCATTAAAGATCACTCTTGATTCCTGATCCATTACTACAGTGAACCAGTAGAGAATAGATGCTGGTAAGTATCCTTGTCTATGATAAGTAATTATGATGTCGTTTTCTTTTTCCTGTAGGAAAAGAAGTATTTTTTCAGATAGTTTTCTCGACTCGTTCTCCAAGTCCTTGATCTTCTTAACATATGATTCTATATTAGTGCTGTCTCTAAGCTTTTGCAACAACTACATAGCTCCTCCTCAGGCTTCTCTGGTATTTTCTCGATAATTCTTGGCAATAGTTTTTTAGCTTTTTCCACGTTCTCGTTCATTACTTTAATGACTTCTTCTGCTGTTACTGGTTTCTCAGCCCATACATCATAATCTGTTATCATAGCCACTGTTGCATAGCATATCTGGGCTTCGCATGCTAAGTTTACTTCTGGTACTAGAGTCATTCCTATAATATCTGCTTTGAATACTTCTTTCCATACTCTGCTCTCTGCTCTTGTTGAGAAGCGTGGCCCCTCTATACAGATATAGGTTCCCTTATCATGTATCCTTATCTCTGGTACTTCTTTGGCAGCTTCTAGTATTATTCTTCTAAGGTGTTCGCAGAAGGGGTCAGCCATACTTATATGTGCTACTACTCCTCCCTCGAAGAAGGTCATTGGCCTTATTCCT
>JAMOPC010000496.1 GCA_027064845.1 Desulfurococcales archaeon
TGCTCCACTATGATTCTATAAGTTTTTAACTCTGTATAAGTATTGTATTCTAGGAAAATATTATTTATCCAGAGGTGTGGGCAACTATGGGTTTTAAAGATGGTGACTTCATACTCATAGAATATACCGTGAGGGTTAAGGAGACTGGAAACATTGTTGATACGACTAGCGAAGAACTAGCTAAGAAAGAGAATATCTATGAGTCGGGAAGAATCTATGGCCCAGTACTTATAGTTATTGGGAAGGGATGGATCAACAAAGTCGTTGAGGATGCATTGAGAGAAATGAACGTGGGTGAAGAGAAAACAATCGAGGTTCCACCAGAAAAGGCCTTTGGCCAGAGAGATCCGAGTAAGGTAAAAACATTTAGCCTTAGAGAATTTAGGAGGAGAAACATAAATGTTAAGGTTGGCGATGTACTCGACTTCGGCGGTGTTAAGGGGGTTGTTAAGAGTATTAGTGGTGGGAGAGTAGTTATTGACTTTAACCACCCATTAGCTGGTAAGACTCTGCTTTACAAGGTAAAAGTTGTTGCTAAACTCGAGGATATCAAGGAGAAGATCAAAGCATTAGCTATTAGGCATCTACAAATACCCGGCGAGGAGCTTGTAGTGGAATATGTTCCTGAGGAGAAGAAAGTAGTTATAAACATACCTACAAGGTATATTGCTAAGAAAGACATACAGTATGCCAAGATCTCGTTGGTCACGGATATTTTAGACATGTTTAAGGAGGATGTAGAGAAAGTAGTATTTCAAGAAGTCTTTGAGAGGAAGAAGCCAAGCGAGAAGACGGAGAGCGAAAAACAGAGTAGTGAAGAGAAAGAAGCCAAGAAAGCTAGTGAAGCATCTAGTGAAGCTTAAACAATACCTGTTTCTTTAACTAGTTTCCAAGCAGCTTCTCTCGTTAACCCTTTTTCTCCAAGAATAGTGTATCTCTCGGGTCTTATCTTGTGAGCTATCGTTAGTGCTTCCACTATTTTCTCCGGGGGTATTCCTATTTCTTTAGCAGTTACTGGCAATCCGATTTTCTTCATTATTTTTCTAATCTTTTTCCACATTGGGTCTCCGTAGAGGTATAACATCATTATTGTTCCAAGAGCTACTTGTTCTCCGTGAAGAGCTTTTCCAGGAGCTATAATGTCTAATGCGTGGCTGAATAAGTGTTCTGAACCACTAGCTGGTCTACTAGACCCAGCTATACACATAGCCACTCCAGAGCTTATCAGTGCTTCTATGAGTATTCTTACTCCTTCCGGGTTATTGCTTCTTATTAGTTCGTGGTATCTGAGAACATGTTTAGCGCTGAGCAATGCTAGTTGTGCAGCATATTCACCATAGTATTCTCCCCTTAATCTATGAGCTAGTTGCCAATCCTTAACAGCTGTTAGCTTGCCTATTAAATCACCTACTCCTGCTCTTATAAGCCTAGCTGGGGCTTTCGAGATAATTTCTATGTCAGCGATAATGGCGTGAGGTGTTATTGTTTTAATACTCGTTGGTTTCTCAGTACCTTTTAAACTAGCGAATGGGGATGCTATACCGTCATGGCTTGGAGCTGTTGGTATGCTTACCATGTATCCATCGTTTACATATGCACCGTATTTTGCTATATCTATTGATTTCCCACCACCAACACCCATGAATACCTTTATTCCCTTCTCCTTCGCTTTCTCAGCTACTTCTTTCCCAGTATCTATGCTTGCATCATGTATAATCCATGATACTACATCATAGCCTTTATCTACAAGTACTTCTTCAACAACTTTGCCCGCAACACTGTACGTTTTAGGACCTGAAACAATACCTATTTTAAGCTGTTTAGAAACCTTGATCTTCTCCAGGTACTCTGGTATATTGTTGAGTATATCGTAGCCGATAACTACTTTTAGAGGAAGAGTGATTTCGTGAACGTTTCTATACAAGACTAATACCCTTTTGAATACTTGTTTCAAAGTACTATGTATGTTGAACCAGTATTAGTATTTATGTAATACTTATAACGGGTATTAAGCTATTTCATCTATTTTGAGGCAATAAACGTCTTAGACGCGGAGGTATTTCAGAGTGGTCGGGAGAGATAAGAAGATTAGTTCCAAAACAACAACTGTAGGATTAGTTGTCGGCGATCACGTTGTTTTAGCCGCTGATAAACGTGCTACTGCTGATACTTTTATTGCTCATAAAATGGTTAAGAAAATACATAGAATAGATAAACATATTGCCATGACCATATCTGGTCTGGTAGCTGATGCTGAGATCCTTGTGGAGCAAGCTAGATATATTGCTAAAAAATATTTCCTAGATATTGGCTCACCTATAAAAATTAGCTCTCTTGCATCATATATGGCTTTACTACTTAATGCTTATCTTAGAAGTTCGCCGTTTATAGTTCAATTGCTCATAGGCGGATATGATCGTGGAGGGCCCCGTCTATATTATGTGGATCTATATGGTAGTATTAGTGAGGAAAAATACATGGCAACTGGTAGTGGTTCACAAGTAGCTTTAGGTGTTTTGGAACAAGGTTATAGGGAAGACCTATCACTAGATGAAGCTAAGGAATTAGCATTTAAAGCAGTAGCAACAGCTACTCTCAGAGACGGTTTTAGTGGTGAGGGGGTAGATATAGTCGTTATCGGTCCTGAAACCTATGTTGAAGAAACCAAGATGTTTAAGCAAAAGATAATTGTTTCTGAGAAATAAATTCTCTGTAAGGAACAGGTTCTTTTTCTTAGGGATAATATATATAAAGCTCATAGGTATTAAGTAAGAACTTGAGAATAATAAATAATACACAGTTTTGTAGTAATACACATGTTTCTATTTATAGCTAAACTCTGAAAAATAATGGAATACTAGACGTGTTTGTCCTATAGCGTTAACAGTGTAAGTGTGGTGTTGTAGTTGAAGAGAATAATGCTTGACCGACAGCGAGCAGATCTGTTGAGGAGAATACTTGAGGAAATACCACCAGACCTAATGCTCACTAATATAGAGTTCGAGGGACCGGAGATAGTTATTTATGTTAGGAATAGAAAAGCCATTGCAAAGTATCTTGACTTAGTAAAGAATATTGCTAAGAAAGTACGTAAAAGAGTAGTGCTTAGAGCAGATCCCGATGTAAGACTGCCTCCTGAAGAAGCTAAGAAGAAGATCCTTGAGATCGTTCCGAAGGATGCAGGTGTAGATCCTAATGGTATAGTCTTCGACCATACTCTTGGAGAAGTATGGATCAAGGCGGAGAAACCAGGATTAATAGTTGGGAGAGGATCATATATTAGGCACTACATATTAGCAGAAACAGGGTGGAGACCTGAGCCTCAGAGAGCTTCTCCATTGGAATCAAAGGTTTTGAAAGTAGTTATGACTAATTTATTGAATCAGAGTGATTATAGATTAAAATTCTTGAGAATGATTGGTGAACGTATACATAGAGATGTTATCTTTAAGAACAATTATGTGAGAGTAACAGCTCTTGGAGGCTTTATGGAGGTTGGTAGGTCAGCAATACTGGTAGAGACTAGGGAGAGCAGGGTTCTTGTTGATTTTGGGATAAATGTTGGTGCTGGATCTGATTATAATAGAGCATATCCGTTCATCGATATTGATCAATTGAGGCTTTCCGAGCTGGATGCTGTTATCATTTCTCATGCACACTTAGACCATATAGGCTTGGTGCCTCTTCTCTACAAGTACGGTTATCGTGGACCAGTATATGTTACAAAGCCTACTAGAGAGTTAATGGTTATTATGATCAAGGACTTGATCGAGGTTACTCAGAGGGAGGGGAAGTATTTACCATATACTGAGAAGGACTTAATGACCACGATCCTGCATACTATCCCGTTAGAATATAATGAGGTAACAGATGTTGCTCCAGATATAAAAGTAACAATGTATAATGCTGGTCATATCCTGGGATCGGCTATTGTACATTTACATATAGGTATGGGTTTACACAACATAGTTTATACTGGTGACTTCAAATACGCGCCAACAAGACTCCTTGATAGAGCTAATGATAAGTTCCCGAGAGTAGAAACACTGATCATGGAATCCACTTATGGTGCTACTAAGCAGCAGAGTCGTAGAGAAGCTGAGGCGGAGCTAATAAACATTGTTAAGAGAACTATTGAGAGGAATGGCATAGTCTTAATACCAGTATTCGCTGTGGGACGTGGTCAAGAGATAATGCTTGTCTTAAATGATGCTATAAATAAGGGGCTTCTTCCACGTGTTGATGTCTTTATTGAGGGATTAGTTAATGAAGTAACAGCTATCCATACACAGTATCCAGAATATCTGAATAGGAGCATCAAGGAAATGATCTATAGAGGCGAAAACCCATTCGTAGCTGATTACTTCCACATAATAGAGGGTGCTACGGCTAGGCCAGATATAGTGGAGACAAGACCATCAATAATTATTGCTACCAGTGGCATGCTCACAGGAGGACCAGCTGTTGAGTACTTAAAACTAATAGCAAGTGA
Source organism: Desulfurococcales archaeon (assembly GCA_027064845.1). Classification (GTDB taxonomy): domain Archaea; phylum Thermoproteota; class Thermoprotei_A; order Sulfolobales; family Desulfurococcaceae; genus JAGHDU01. The sequence goes on from JAMOPC010000496.1 coordinate 4,493, forward strand.
TCCACGTAACAGCCTAGTATTCGTAGGGTATCAAGCCGAGGGCACTCTTGGTAGGAGGATAAAAGATGGTATGAGAGAACTCCATACAGTAGTTGATAACAAGGTTGAGATCATAAAGATTAACCTAGAAGTGTACAGTGTCGAAGGATTCAGTGGCCATAGTGATCAGAGCGAATTGTTAAGATATGTTAGAAACATTACTCCCAAGCCTAGAAACATTATATTAAATCATGGAGAACCAGCAGCCATTATGACCTTGGCAAGGCTTGTTTCTAGACTAGTACGTAATCCCAGCACGGGTTATGGAGCAAATGTATCCATATTTACTCCCTCAATACTTGACTCAATAAACCTAACTGTTCGTAGATGATGAATTATGACTGTTAAAAGAGTAGTTTTTCCCGGGAGGTTCCAACCTTTTCATAAAGGACACTTATATGCTGTCAAGAAATTGTTAGAAGAATATGATGAAGTAGTAATAATTATTGGTTCTGCTCAGGAAGGATATACCTGTAAGAACCCTTTCACTGCTGGCGAGAGATTCGAGATGATACATAGGACTCTAGAACATGAGGGTATTGAGAGGGAACGATATTGGCTGGTACCAGTACCGGATATTAATAAGCCCCTCGCATGGACATCATACATTGTATCAATGATACCACGCGTAGAAGCCGTGGCTTCGGGAAACCCTCATGTCCTCTACTTGTTCAAGTGGTTTGGTTTGAAAACTATAGAGCTAGACTTATTACTTCCTGAAAAGTACTGTGGGACAAGGATTAGGGAATTAATGTGTAAAGGGGATGAGTGGAGAAAATATGTTCCCGGACCAGTTTCTAAGTTTATTGATGAAGTAGATGGAGTTGAACGTGTGAGGAGATTGTGTCTTGGCAGATGTTATTGAAATAGATGGTAGTATGGGCGAGGGTGGGGGACAGATACTTAGGTATAGTCTAGGATTCTCAGCTGTTACCCTGAAGCCTGTTAGAATATTCAATATTAGAGCTAAGAGGAAAAACCCTGGTCTTAGGCCTCAGCACTTAACAGCTGTTAATGCATTGAAGACTATAACTAACGCTATTGTTGAGGGAGCATATGTTGGTAGTAAAGAAATATACTTCGAGCCACGTACTAGGAGGAGTGGGAACTACGTATTCAATATAGGAACTGCTGGCAGTGTTACATT
>JAMOPC010000497.1 GCA_027064845.1 Desulfurococcales archaeon
GGATAAACTTGTTTAGATTTGATCTTACAGTGTCTATTGTCCAATATTTCACATGTATAGCTTTATCAACAACCCATATGGCTCCTGCAATGAGTCTTGGATAAGTATTAATATAGGGTGGAACACCCAACCCTGCTGGCTCATCCGTGTACCCGTCTAGAATGATTACTTTTTTGAACAATACTTGTACCCATGAGAAAAAAGCTAATGAGTGGGTAAAAAATTATTTCTGCTCACTACTGTTTTCTCCTTGTTCTCTAGATGCTTCTCTCCATGCTAGTCTCGTGTAGTAAAAGATTATTGGTATCAGCATAAGAGCGAACGCTATACTAATACCCAATGCCAATGTAGTTATTACCGATGTGGTATTAGGAAATTGTGAGAATATTCCACTGACACCTACTATTGTGAACATAATTATTATTAGGGATTCTATAAATGGTGACATTCTCTTAAATGCAGGATATGTCTGACACAGTAGTGACCCTACCATATTTGCTACATATATTCCTGTAACAATCGTTATTATACCTATTATTAGCGGGTATACTAATGTCCCTTCCAGCATCATAATGTTTAATGATATGGTCAAAATCACTGTTATAAGTCCAAGCTGTATAAGGTTTTCGCCCAAACTTGCTAATACCGTGTATTTGTCTTTGAATATTGTTTGCAGGAATCTTCCAACATACTTTGCCAATGCCGTACTTAGAATTAAGCCGAGAGTCGATAGTGTTATACCACCTATAAGTCTTGGCAAGTAAGCTGCTATCTGGTAAATTAGGTTTCCTGTTATTCCACTAATCTTCACAAACTCTAATGCTGCAACAATGGATACTACGATTATAAACGCCTTTGTTAATCCACCGATAAGACTCGGTAGATCAATGCCGGCTCCCAAAATAGTTCTTCCAGTCTCTGTAGATTTTAAGGGCTTTTTTATTATGGAATCGATTACTTTACTTACAATCTTACCTATGGCGTCTCCTATAACATATCCTACAAATATAGTTATTGTAGCTGCAATAAAGCCTGGGATTGATGAAGATAAGTAATCCAGCAATAATGTATAGTGGAACATCACATAAACTGATAAAGCTATAACAAAAACTATGAGTATAAGAGCAGATATATTATATGTAAGTGTTACTACTAATTCATGTTTTTCACGTATAACTCCTTTGAAAAACTTCGCTATATATTCTGCAAACATAAGTGACAATGGTATGCCTAGTGCTAGTATTGTAACTCCGCCGGTTATATTGAGTATCGTCATAGCTATATTTGAAGCTAAGATGCCAATATTACCTGGTAATTCTAGCAGGTCTATTGCAGCAATTATGGACAGTTCAATGATCAGTATCATTACCAGTGTCCCAACTACGCCTTCAAGATCAAACCCGGACTCTTTCAATGATTTACCTACACGAGTTGTTTTAAGCGGTTTTTCAAGAGATTTATTGATTATTAGGATTACAGCTTTTTTTACTAGTATGCCAAATAAGTATCCAATTAACACTACTATTATAGCGCCTATAATTCTTGGTAAATACTTTATTGTCTCCAACAAGATATTATTAACAGCATTTACAATCTCATTCCAAGCATCCTCCATGTTGCTCCCCGCAGAGAACAATTATTTAAACTACTTTGATCACTACCGAATATTATTAATCTATAATTTATTAAAAATTTATATTCCATAATTCATTAAACTATATGATTTCGAATAATTGTTTTGTTTATTTTAAGTTTTCTAATTGTTCATAGATAAGTCTAACTATTCTCGGCCCGAAGCCAGGGAGTTTCTCGAGTACTGATGGAGGCGTTTTAGCTAGGTCCTTTAGTGTTCTTATTCCATGATTTATTAGTGTTCTTGCTCTAACTCTTCCAATTCCCTGGAGCTTTACGAGTTCTAGTGCGTCCTCCTTGACACCATATTCTAGTCTAATACTTAGCTTGTCAAGTGCTTCGTCCATACTCAATAAATTCATTGTTCGTGCAACTTTGCTTAAAGCTCCAGCGATCCATGAAGCAGTATCTCTTGCAGAGTATATATCTCCAGGTCCTATTCCGTATTTTTCGCTAATAGTATCTTCATCTACTTCATTGATCCAGTCGTGCAGCATCTTAGCATGTACAAATGCTTGAGCCCATAACTTATACATATAGTAATCGTAATATTCGTCCATGAAATTCTCTGGTTTGGGTATAATGTTGTCTTCCGCGAGAATAATTGCTTCATTCTCATAGTAGTCGACGAGCCTACTGTTAATGTATGGCTTACTCCTCATGTAGTCAGGAGTCATCGTTATGAGGAAGAGTAAATAGAATTCTCTTGGTTTCTCTGGTAAGTTCTTTATAAATATATTGACGGATAGGGGGTCTAAGTATGTCTTAGAAGTTATTACTCCGAGACTAGTAGCGTAGAATTCTTTATTTCCAATGAATCTAATCATTTCCCACTGAGCTAGTTCGTCAAGTACTTTGTCAATTGTTAGTTTTAGATTTTCTAAATTGCCATATTGCTTATAGAATAGTGTGTTCTTATATATTTGCATGAGTTCGTTCATTTCATTAGCGTCTCCGGAGGCAATTAGTGACAGTGTGTGTATTCTAAGGCTTCTCTCATTATTTAGCTTACTATATATTGGTTCAGGAGGAGATCTAATATATTTCATTGCTTCTGAGTTATTATTTGCATCATAAATTATTGCTTCACCAAAAGGATCGAATTTTGGCCTTCCTGCACGACCAGCCATTTGTTTATATTCATAAATAGGGATGTTGACTGTTTTTCTCCTTAATGGACTATATCTCTTAATAGATACTAATACTCTCCTCGCTGGTAAATTCACTCCTGCAGCAAGTGTCGGTGTTGCAAACACGATTCTGATAACCCTGTTCCTGAATCCTTCTTCAACAACTTTTCTAGCAATATTGCTTAGTCCCGCATGATGATATGCTACTCCTCTCTTTATCAAGTATTCTAGTTTTTCTCTCTCAACACGACTAGGAGATTCTTTCAATTTTTTAAGAAGCTCATCCACTTTTCTTTTATCTATGAGGTGTTGGAACAAACCCAAATGCTCTGTAAGCTTATACGCCCATTCCTCAGTTTTCCTTCTGTTATGAACAAATACGAGGACTTGAATCCCTGCCGAAATGCTTTGAAGAGCAATATTAAGGGCAGCGTTACCTATTCTATGCACTATTTTTTCTTCTCTTCCATCCATGAATAGTATTTTGTGTTTTTTACGATCATATATGCCTTCAACTAGTTTAACAGGTCTATATGGGACATCAACTAGTTCAGCATTAATCCACTTAGCCAGGTCTAGAGGATTACCTATAGTGGCTGATAAACCTATTATCTGTATATTTGTCCTAAGTAATCTTGCAATAATCATTTCTAGGATGGGGCCTCTTTCATCATCTCCTATCATGTGTAGTTCGTCTATTACTACAGTACCTATCCTTCTCAGCCATGAAGGCTTGAGTCTTAATAGGCTATCGAATCTCTCATATGTTGCAACAATAATATCATATCTCCTTAAATACTCAGCTGGTGACTCGTAATCACCTGTGCTTATTCCTATTCTAAAACCAAGTTTTTCAAGCTTCTTGAAATCATAGTATTTCTCGGAAGCAAGTGCTCTAAGGGGGACGAGGTATAATCCGATCTTTTTCTCATAAGCTTTCTTGACTAAAGCCATTTCCCCTACTAGAGTTTTACCGCTAGCCGTTGGAGCGACTACAACGAGGTTTTTGTCAGTAAATAAGCCTTTCTCCACAGCTTGTTTTTGAACTGGATTAAGTTTATCAATACCATTTTGTAGTAATGTTTCAACATATTCTCTAGGTAGTCCGTATTCTACGAGTTTCTCTACTTTCAATTCGTCGAAGCACCTTACCCTACTATAAAGATTAATACACTTTAAAATGTGTTATAAAATATCTAGACCGAGAAATTGTTTGTTTATAGGTAGTGAATAGTTATGTCGAGAAAGATCTTTCATGAACTAGTTAGTCTTGAAGAAGCCCTTAAGATTATAGATAAATACTATCCGTTAAAGCCGCTTGGGATCGAAGAAGTAGATTTGATCAATGCGTTGGGAAGAGTTCTTGCAACAGATATTTATTCCCCCATAGATCACCCACCTTTCGATAGAAGTGAAGTCGATGGATATGCTGTTAATAGCTTAGATGTAGCTGGAGCGGATGATCTTCATCCAGTGGAGCTTAAGGTTAAAGGAAAAATATCAGCTGGCGAGCGCCCTTCTCAAAGCATTGGAAGAGGAGAAACTGTTGAAATATCAACGGGGGCCATGATTCCTAGGGGAGCTGATTCTGTAGTAATGGTTGAATATACGAAGAGGATAAGGAACGATAGAGTAGTAATTTATAGATCTTCTTATCCTGGTGAAAATATAGCTACAACAGGTAGTGACGTATCTATGGGTGATCTTGTCGTATTAAAAGGTACATTAATAGATGGTAACCTGATCGGTTTCTTAGCAGGTCTGGGTATTAACAAGGTTAGAGTGTACAAGAAACCAAAGATAGCTGTTTACTCAACAGGTGATGAAGTAATACTGCCTGGAAATCCTCTAGAACCAGGAAAAGTATATGATGTAAATGGCTACTTAATCACGAGCAAATTAAGGGAGTTAGGCGCAGATGCTGTTTTTATGGGGAAATTACCGGATAATTATGAAGAAATAAGAAATAAAATAGTTGAGGCTCTTGATTGGGCAGATATGATAATAACAAGTGGTGGAACAAGTGCTGGCCTTGGAGACTTAATATATAAGGTATTTGATAATCTTGGTGAGCCAGGAATAATAATACATGGTTTAAAAGTAAAGCCTGGTAAACCAACAGTTGTATCAGTAGTAGGTAATAAGCTGTTGATTGGATTACCTGGTTTCCCGCTTTCATGCTATATGATCTTTGACCAGTTGGTTGTGCCGATAATACAAAAACTACTCGGTATGAAGAAGAAGAGATTACGCATAGTTAAAGCAAAACTCCCATATCGTATAAAGAAACCCCTGGGTAAGACATGGTTATTACCAGTATCGATCATTAGGGGTGAAAAAGGCTTAGTAGCATATCCAGTCTCACTAAAAAGTGGTAGCATAACTCCTCTAATAATGGGTGATGGATACTTAAAACTTCCTGAAACAAGTGATATGGTGCTTGAAGACACTGAATGGGATGTTTATTTGTTTAAGGAGATAACTGAACTCCCAGAACTAGTCATTATTGGCAGCAATGATGTATTGTTATATGAGCTCTTAAGAACTACAAATATAATTGAGAGGACAAGGATAATACCGACAGGTAGCACAGGTGGACTAATAGCTATTAAGAGAGGAGAAGCAGATATTGCCCCAATACATCTGTTAGATGAAGAAACCCTAGAATACAATATCCCGTTTATAAAGAAGCATGGATTAAAAGATAAAGCAATCCTTGTCAGGGGGTATATGAGAAGGATTGGATTAATTATTAGAAGAGGAAATCCGAAAAACATCAAGAGTATAGAGGATTTCCTGCGAGAAGACGTAGTCATAGTGAATAGGACTAAAGGATCAGGTATAAGAGTATACTTGGATTATATGCTTAAACAAATAGCATTCAAGAAGAATATTGATTTCAAAGA
>JAMOPC010000498.1 GCA_027064845.1 Desulfurococcales archaeon
TAGCAAGACAAAACAAGGTATACTCACCAAAAACAACAAGACACATCCTACCATACATACCAGCAAAAACAAACACACCACTAGAAAAACTCAAATAATTTTTATTATCTCTTCCCTTCCTCTCCTCCCCTCTTATATTATGCTCACCCTATGCAAAGAGAAATCATTATAAGTCCCAAAAACACTCAAGAAAATAATGGCGGGGCAAAACAGCGGGGTAGGGCAGCCAGGTAGCCCGCGGGGCTCATAGGAGCCCTGGGTGGCCCGGCCCTATCCTGTTTATTAATAATTAATGGTCGGTTCTTGGTTCACTTTATAATTCTCACATAATATTTTGGTAAATATGAAAGCGGATAAGGAAGCTAAAATCGTTAATGTGAGAAACTTAAATGAGATCGATAAGATCTTATTATCCTTGAATAAATCCAGCCAAAATTATAGGAAACTTATTCTTCACGGGTCAGATAATATTGATGAAGAGGAAAGAGATCCTATTTTGTGGAAAACAATAGGTCTTGTATTAACTGATGGTAATTTCAGTAATTTGATTAGTGGGTCTGTTTCAATTTACTTTGGAGGGCTAACCTATTATACAGCTGTAGCTGTTGTCAAGACATTAATTCAATTGGCAAAGTACCTTACAATAACTTTATATGGAAAAGGAAAGACGTATTACAATGTCTATGTACATTCAATGAATGATTCAAACAAATTAAAACATAGAATTGCTTCTTTGCTGATTAAACTAGATAAATCAGCATCTGAGACTCTTTCTGGTTTACAAATGAACGAACTGGCTGCTCTTTTAGCGGGCATTATAGATGGTGACGGCTATATTGGGAAACCATCTTCATATCTTTCAATATCTTTCAACCTAGATAACAGAAAAGGAAAAATCATCCATAGGATAATTTCTCATCTAGAAAAGACGGGGTATATAACTATCAACAATTATTATCATAAACCTAAATATGAGGCTATCTTTAGGTTTACGAACGTCCAGTTTATGAATCAATGCATTAAATACGTATATCATCCTAAAAGAAAAGAAAGAATGAAAAAATATGCTAAGAACTATTTACGTAATTACATTTGTCCATTTTCAACATTAGAATTAGAACAAATATTACGTGAAACATCATCTGCATACATAGATCATAGGAAAGCACCGCGAAGGAGCAAAGTCTTAGTCCTATACATTAAACCTTCTAATTTTGAAAAAATAGCTTATATCTGGGAGTCCGAACGGTCTGGGTATAAACCAGTTCCAATACACAACAAAAATCGAATAATAATAAAAATAACCGAAAAATGTAAAGAAAACCTCTACCAGCTTTTAGACAAAGGTACTTACAACATTAAGGATGAGATCATTAAGATAATCAAAAACTTCCTTGAAACCATCACTTAATTAACGCTTAAAATAAATGTATTGCTAGATAAACACAAAGATAAAGTATTTAAGCCAGCTAAAAAACTATAAAACAAACAGGGCCGGGCCACCCACCTCGGGGATACATACCCATATGGGGTTAATCCATCCCGAGGTCGGTGGTTCAAATCCACAAGCCGTGCCGTGTGGTGCGGCTGGGGAGCCCCCGCTACCACCCCGAGTGGGGCCCCGCCACCATTTCTACTTGTTGAAGCATTTGTATAGTTTATCTAGGGTTGTTATACGGGTTTCTTTGGTATAGTTTTCTGCTTTTGTCTCGGTTTGGATTTGTCTTAGTGTTTTGAGGTATGATCTAAATTCTTTCTTTTGTTATTGATTCTTTGGATAGTTTTATGAGTAGTGTCAGTTCTAGTCTTCGGATAATATGATTTGTGTATGGCAGAATTATTTTGGCTAATCGTGTTGTTGCTTTTTTATTTGTTGTATAGATTTGCCATGTCATTGTTTTATTTATGGTTATTCCCGAACTTAGTCTTGATCTATGAGGCTTTATTTTTGTCGGGTTCTTGCTTGTCGAAATCCCTAATGAAGACGTCATATATTTTGATATAGTTCTTAGCAGTTCGTATTCTTTAGAAATAAACACAATCTTGTAATATAATGTATTGATATTTATACTAACCGATCCATCTGAATCAAATAAGCCGGCTAGAAGTTTTGGTGTCAATAGTTTGTTTAGGAGGTTTATTCTTTTGTTCTTTTTATATTATGGAGTATTGATAGGTTTGGGTCTAGGGACTTTAGTCTTACATGATAGTTCAACTTACTATGACCGCTACTACCGCAATGAACATAATAGTAATCGGGTTCAGCTATGGATGAGAGATGTATTAGTACTGATAATATTGTGCATATTTTTGTGGATTTCACTCCAATATACTAGAAATTCTTTTTGGAATAAGCGTTGGATCCCCGATGATGAATCCATATGCAACATTTTTATCAATTATTACTTCTTCATTGTTTTCAAGTATGGGTTTTAGCAAAGGAATACTTAGTGAAAACTCCTTTTGGAAGCATTCTAGGATTTTTGAAAGATCCGTGATTTTCAATTAGAGTACCTTTTCGTTCTTTTCTTATACTTGTTTATGGGTTGCTTTTAAAGTGTGCTCATGATGATTGGTTGTTTATTGTTGTTTTTGTTGTGTTATTGTTTTTAGTGATTGGTTGCTTATGCATATGTTGAGTTGTGTTGTTTTGTATTTTTTCTTAGGATTCCTTTTGTTTGGTCTATTTCGATTCCTATTGTAGTAGTCCGGTTTTTATTAGTATTTTTAGGTGTGCTATTAGGAGTGATTTTGATATTTTAGTTTTTCTCTGAGTTCTTTGCATCTCATTGGTTTTTCTGTGCATAGAGTTAGTATTTTGAGTCTGGTTGGGTTTGCTAGTGCTTTTAATATTTTTACTAGGTTATCGAGGTTGTTATCTTGGTTCATTGTTTATGGGGTTCTCTTCGTTGTGTGTTTGGTTGTTTTATTCTTTTTAACTCTTCTAAACAGCGAAGCCTACGAGTATAGATAAAACCAATATTGGATAACATATGCTATGTTCTACATGTAGATATGTAGTAATGTTTAATATAGTATATGTCATAATAATCACTGGGTGTTAAGGTTTGGAGTACACAACTATCAGAGTTAGTGTTATGGATAAGAAACGGCTTGAACGATTAGCTAGGCTCCTTAAATGTAAAAGCCTTAGTGAAGCTTTAAGGTATGCGTTAAGTGCTGCTGAGCGGGAAATCGATAAGGTAAAAGGAGACTTGAACTATGTATTAGCATCCTTAAAATACGCTAAAGATGTGGGAGAGACACAGGCAGAAGACGTTGACAAATACCTCTACGGTGAGGACTAATATGACGGTCTTAGTTGATACTGGAGTTTTCTTTGCATTCTACAGCCTAAGAGACAAACACCACCTTGACTCCCTAGGACTCATAATACATCTTGTTAAGGGTAAATGGGGTAAACCCTTCATAACAAACCACATTCTAGATGAAACACTTAACATACTAAAATATAGAATAGCCCCTGAAACATCAAAAGCATTCATAAAAACCTTCCTCAATAAAGGGATCGTTGAAATACTATACACAGATACCGAATTAGAGACTAAAGCTCTAGAAATTTATAGGAAGAATCTAAGAAGAAAGGGATTCAGTTATACCGATGCTATAACAGTAGCTATCATGAAAGAATTCATGATAGATTACCTACTATCATATGACACAAGATCTTTCCAAGGACTAGTAGATAATATTATAGGTCTAAACTATTGGCAAATGTTACCTATTACTGAAAAAGAACAAATACTGAGGCTAGCAAGAGAACATAGAACACGTATCTAACCAATACAGTCCTCTCCCAAGAGTTCACAATGCTGATTTTATCTCAATGTTCCAGATACAATTCCTGGAACTAGTGTTAAATTGCTCATTAGAAATTTATATACTACATACATACCGTGTTTGAATAACTTAATATGATTAGTTAATGATAATAGGAGTAGTGTTGAGAGAATATAGAGTTTTATGGGTTCGTTTATGAATGGTATATGGTCTAGGACTTTGTTTTCTACTAGTATGTATTCTCTGGTAAGCTTGCCGTGGACGAGGAAGTTCCTTAGATCTCTTAGTCTTAGAGGTTCTTTCTCGACTATGTTGAGAAGAGAATTAATGTTATCAATGTTTTTCAAACCATTGTAGAGCTCTTCAAGTATACTACAGTCAACACTATCCATACTCTTACACTTCCTTAAAACGGCCTTAACCTCGCCTCTAAACTTCTTTACAACCTCTGAGACTATTCGCTCGTTTGAGTACTTAGATTGTTTTGGAAACTATAGAAGCCTTTAAATATCTTAGGATTAAAATATCTAACCCGAGATGTGGGGCTCCGTGGTTATGTGGTAGCCCCGAAAGCCCCAACCAGATGCAAACCCAAGAAGGGATGAAGGGGAAGCCCGTGCAGGTCACCATAATTTCGAAAATACCCAAAATATAAAGCACGAGCAATCACTTCTTCTCCTCCAAAACAACTCCTCCTCCCGATCAAGTTCTCGTTCGGCATCCTCTGCTGTTCCCCTATCCTTACCACAACCCCATACCTTATCCCACAAGTCAAGGGGTTTTAACACTATCTTACCATCATCAACCACGACTTCAAGCAACATACCCTCCTCAATACCAGCCTTCTCCCTAATACTCTTAGGCAAAACAATAATACCCTTCTTATAAACCTTAACAATACTCAACAAAACCACCCAATCCGCAATTTATGTTAAACAAAATATAAAGTCTAACCAAAAGATAAACAAAAAGAAAGAAGTAAGGATAAACAGAGCCGTCATCAACAATAACAATACTTGTATTAAAAACATACAATGATCCGCCAAGAAATAATCTAAATAATAATTTATAACAAAAAATTATTCTGTGAAAAATAATTACTGGTGGCTTTATTGGCTTTAAGTGATGAGGAGAAGAAGAAGATTATAGAGGCTCTTGAAGAGGATAAGGAGTTTCGTTATACATTAATGGGTTTACTGAGTTTCAAGGAAATACTAGATCGCATTACTAGGCTTGAAGAGCGTTATCAGAGAATAGATGAAAGAATCGCGAGACTGGAGGAAAGATTCGCCAAGCTAGAAGAAAGACAACAAAAACTAGAAGAGAGATTCGCAGAGCTAGAAGAACGATTTGCTAGATTAGAGGAAAGACAACAAAGACTGGAAGAAAAATTTGCAGAGCTGGAGGAAAGGTTCGCGAAGTTAGAAGAGAGGCAGCAAAGGCTTGAAGAAAGATTCGTAGAGCTCGAAGAAAAATTTGCAAGATTGGAGGAAAGACAACAGAAACTCGAGGAAAGATTCGCAAAGCTTGAAGAAAGACAACAACGACTAGAGGAAAAGTTTGCAAGACTAGAGGAGAGACAATATAAGCTCGAGGAAGAGATGAGGGAGACTCGTAGAGTATTAATTACTATTGCTCATAGATTCGGTATTTTGAGCGAAGCAGGATTTAGAGAAGCAATGAAATACGTTGTTGAAGAAGTTTTCGGCACAGCAATTGTTGAGAAGAAATCCCTAAGAGATACAGAGGGAATAGTCTACGGACACGAAGCAGTCATAGACATAGACGTGCTCATCCGCGACAAAGAACACATCATAATAGAGGTGAAAAGCAGAGTATCACGTGGAGACATAGTAGAACTCTAC
>JAMOPC010000499.1 GCA_027064845.1 Desulfurococcales archaeon
GATAAAATGGTTGATTAAGTAATGGATAATGCTTATTGCTAGTTCTTCATAATTCATTATTGATCACTTAGAATGATTTGAGAGAGATCAGTTCTTGTAAAGACGAGGCTTTCTCCATGGTCGAAGAATATGTCTCCGCCTACGTAGACTTGGTCTGGTGGGTATCCGCGAAGGATTATAGAGTTTATGCTTTTTGCTGGCAAGGTTTTCAACGGGTCTCTTAGATCGTATAGGATTATGTCTGGTTTAGCACCTTTATCAATTATACCATTATCGATTCCGAGAACCTTGTATGGCTTAGTTATTAAGTTCATAAATGTTTCCTCCGTTCCTAATTGGGTCGCTATTAATGATATTGCTGAAAGATTATATGTTGGTAGATCAGATATGTCTAAAAATAAGCACTTATCATTTACTTGGTTTACTCTACAGAATAATTTGTTGAACTCGCCTAATTTCTTGTCCTTATACTTGATTATGTTATCTTCTACGAATAGGTATTGAATTCCTGGATATGTTTTAATAGTAGTATCCGAAACAATTACACCATTTATGTCAAAGTGTCTTAGTACTTCTGCAACTAGCTCGGAGTATTCATCTATAATTATGGGTAATGTTATACCGTTGAGGACTAGCTCGTATAGTCCTGCTTGTATGAATTTCTTAATTTCTTCTTTTGTGAAAGTGCTTAAATCATAATCACTTATCCCCCTGAAGGGATAGTTGGATAATTGAGTGGCTACTGAGAAACCATGTAGAGTAACTGCTTTATATTCATAATCCATTACATATTCTGCTAACTCGTATTCTGGAGAAGCTTCCGTACCAATATCGATTATTTTCTCGTTATCAAAGAATAGAAATCCCTTGATAATGGTCTTACCTGTCAATATATAAGTATTATTAATTAATGTTCTATAGCCTTCACTACTCATGGATATATACACCCTTGAGAATAAGTTGCCAGTATTCTGTTAAATAGTTTTCAGATAAAGGAATTTTCATCATCGCAGTTGCTCTGGCCGGGGAGTACTCTTCATCGATATGGGTTTTTTATCTAAACAATTTAATATTTTTAATTTGGATAGTATTGTATGTAGCTAGTACTAACCATTCTTACTGGGTGTAGTACATGTATGGTTGGTGGGGTAAGGTTTTAAGAATAGACTTGTCTCGTAGAAAAATAGTTGTTCAACAATTAGATCCCAGTATATACGTGAACTATATTGGTGGGCGTGGATTAGCTGTAAAGCTCTTGTGGGACGAGCTTGTTCCAGGGATTGATCCATTGTCTCCATATAATAAGCTAATAATTGCAGGAGGTCCTCTAAGTGGATTACCTTTGCCTAGTAGTGGAAAACTTGTTGTTGCCTCCAAGAGCCCCCTCACACTAGGTTATGGGGATGGTAATATAGGGACTATGGCTAGTGTTCATTTGAAAAAAGCAGGGTATGATGCAATAGTTATTGAGGGTGCTGCGAAGAAACCAGTTTATATCTATATAGAGAACGATAAGGTCGAGATAAGAGACGCTGAAGACCTATGGGGTAGAGATACTTTCTCAACAGAAGATAAGCTTGTAAGAGAACATGGTAAAAATGTAGGCATTTTAGAAATAGGTCCTGCAGGAGAGCATTTGGTTAGATACGCTACTATAGTCTCAATGAAAGGACGAAGTGGTGGTAGGCCAGGTATCGGAGCTGTTATGGGCTCAAAAAAGATTAAGGCCATCGTTATTAAGGGTTCTCTCGAGCCTCCATTAGCTGATAAGAATAAGCTCAGAGAACTAAGTGAGGAATCTTACAAAGAAATACTGAGTAAGGAAAACTATGATTTCTGGATAAGACAAGGGACAATGGCTACTATAGTATGGAGTAATGAAAACAGTGTTTTGCCAACTATGAACTTCAGGGAAGGAGTGTGGGAATACTTTGAAACTATAAGTGGTGACTTAATGGAGAAACTCAAAGTGGAGAGAAGGGGTTGTCCATACTGTAATATGCAATGTGGAAACGTCATAATAGATGACATGGGTGAGAAGAGCGAGCTAGACTATGAAAACGTAGCGATGCTGGGAAGCAATATATTACTCCCAGACTTGAGGAAAGTTGCTGAGTTAAACAAGCTAGCAGATAAACTAGGTATAGATACCATATCCTTAGGAAACAGTCTTGGATTCATAATGGAGGCTTCTGAAAAAGGCTTGATCAGGGAAAAAGTAGAATGGGGTGATTATAAAGAGGTCAGAGAACTTGTTAAAGATACAGCATATAGACGCGGACTAGGCGCATTCATAGCAGAAGGAGTATGGAGAATGTCACTCTCACTAGGAAAAGAAGCAATGGAGTTCGCGATCCATGTTAAGGGATTAGAAGTATCAGCATATAATTGTCACGCTGCCCCTGGAATGGCATTAGCCTTCGGAACATCCCCCATAGGAGCACATCACAAAGATGCTTGGCTCATAGGCCTCGAGGTAAAAATGGATAGGTTTGCTTACAATAGAGAGAAAGTAGAGAAGCTAGTATTTCTCCAAAGAGTAAGAGGCGGAATGTTTGAATCACTTACAACTTGTAGACTACCATGGGTAGAACTGGGACTAAACCTTGACTATTATCCAAGAATGCTTACTGCAGCTACAGGCATTGAGTGGAATATGGATAAAATATTCGAGGTAGCAGACAGGATATACACGCTAATACGTAGCTTCTGGATAAGAGAATATCAGGGATGGAGCAGGGAAATGGATTACCCACCGATCAGGTGGTTTAAACATCCATTAACTAAGGGACCATTTGCTGGAAAGAAACTTGACATATCAAAGTATAATGTAATGCTAGATATGTACTATGAAATGAGGGGATGGGATAAGAACGGCGTACCTACTAAAGAAACTTTGAAAAAACTTGGCTTAGAATACGTAATCTCTGTTCTCGAGAAAATAGTAGAACTAAGATAAACTCGATTAATCTAAACTATTTTTAAATTCCTTAAACACATGCTTTTCTTCATGAAAGAATAAACGCTAGAAACTATATACAAGGTGCTTTACAGGTTGAATATCGAAAAAATAAGGCTTAGAGGAAAAGTAGTTTCGGGACTCGGAGTTGGTAGAAAATATGTTGAACTATATCGCCAAATGATCAATAAATATTTAGGAATAGATCCTTTTCCTGGTACACTAAACATCGACGTAGGTCATGATGTATCGGAAGTGTTAGCAAAAACTACATCGAAACTAATTCCTCCACCCTTTCCCGGATATGGTGCGGTAATTGCTTACAAAGGATATATTGAAGACATAGAAGTATATGTAATAAAACCATGTATAACGAGCCATGGATGGAACATTCTAGAAATAATATCCGAGAAAAACCTCAGAAAACAACTAAAGCTAAAAGATGGCGATGAAATAGAAATTGTCATAGTCCCATTATAGCAAAATGCATTTCTGCACAAACTATTTTGAACTCATTAATCTGATAATCATACTAAAATGCATGTAATAATAAGATATTAAACTAAATTTACAATTATACACATATGGTTTAGAAAGATCACGATTACTCGGTATACTTAGTAATTGACAATGTTTCTTTAATATCTACAGAATACACTGGAAATAGTATCTAAGGAAAAAAGTGAGTTCTTTAATTTAGAAAAATTTAGAAAACGGTAAACATGTAGAAGTTGTTGAAGTTAAATGATTTCTTCGTTAAGGATCCCATACTTATAAAAGATTTTGCCTTAAAATTAGGAATCAAGGCTATTAATTTATGGGGGATGAACAATTGATTATTAGGCCTGAGGATCTTATTCGATTACTAGGCTTAAATGATGAAAAAATGGATTGTGCAGGTGTTAAGTTAACTCTGCACAGTATATATATGCTTGAAGAACCGGGTGAGCTCAGTATTGATGCTAGGAAAATTCCTAGGTATCGTGAGCTCGTATGTACAACTAAGTGCATGGTTCCGATGGGAGTGTATATTGTAAGATACAATGAGTACATCAAGATTCCGAACGGGTATGTAGGGTTAGCTATTCCTAGATCGTCTCTTCTCAGAATGGGTGTAACTATACATTCGGCTGTATGGGATCCAGGTTATGAGGGACAGGGAATAGGTTTAATGATAGTATTTAATCCTCATGGAGTGATCTTATCTAAGGGGGTGCAGATAGCTCAGCTTGTATATTTTAAAATGACTGGGGAAACACGAAAGATATACAATGGTGTATATAAGGGAGAAAAAGCGAATTAATGGTGCGGCGGCCGGGATTTGAACCCGGGATCTCCGGCGTTCTGCGCGTACAACGAACCCGCGTGGCAGGCCGGCGTCCTAGTCCAGGCTAGACGACCGCCGCATTTTCTAGTCAGTATCTAATATAATTGATTTAGGGGTTTTATGGTTTTTCTATAACAAACTAAAAAGATTAAGAGGTTTAAGCCTCTACTTTTTCTTTTTTCTCTTCTACTTCTTCTACTTTCTTCTTTACTTCTACTAGTTTCTTAGCTCTGCGTGCTAGCTCTCTAAGTATATCATTTTTGCTCACGATGCTTACTATTTGTCTATCATCACTTACTACAGGTATTCCATTTAGATTAGCTTCTCTCATCATATCAATAGCTCTTGATAATAGAGTGTTTGGTGGAATATACTTACGATAAGGTACCATTACGTCCAATGCTACGAGCGGTGTTATTTTTACATATCTTCCTTTTCTAGCAGCTCCTCTTACGAGTTTTCTAACCCATATAAGTCTTCTACTCTTAATGCCTGTTACTGCGTCTTCAAATGCTACGAATGGTAGTCTGTTTGCCGATACTACACCCAATACGTTGGATCCATCATAAACAGTTAATGCATCTAGATATAGTGCTTTCATCTTGTTAACAGTGTGGTAGAGGCTGTGGAATGGGTGTACACTTGCTGTTTTACCCGGTAATATAACGTTTTCTACTAAAAGATCTCTTAGTACTTCTTTTGCTGCTTCAACTACTTTGTCTTTAGTAATGAATCCTATAATTTCACCATTTTCGTCAACTACGAATACTACTTCTGATTCAGAATTTACCATTTGTAATGCAATGTCTTCTAAGGGTGTATCTGGTCTTATTTTTGGCACGTTCTTAGTCATTATATAGTCGATAAAGTATCTATCCTTTGTTCTTCTTCTCCAGAGTGGTCCTTTAAGTCCTAATGCATATAGCATATTCCATTTACTGACTACGCCTATGATGTTTTCTTCTTCATCTAATACTATTAAGTAATCCGTTCTTCTTCTAAGCATTTCTTTTCTCGCATGTTCTACTGTATCATTGATTGTTATAGCTGGTAATTCATCAATCATTATATCTTCAGCTACTATACCTGCACGTTCAACTGTGACAACTTTTTCTACAAGTACTTGTGAAAGTGTCTTCTCGCGAGAAACATATAGTATTCTTTCCTCGGCCTTAACAGGTATAGGCATAGGTACCTTGACTGGTACTGGTACTCTTCCTGGCTTTGCTCCTTCGAGATATGCTCTAATAATATCTTCGTATGTGATGACTCCGATTACATGGCCTTTCTC
>JAMOPC010000500.1 GCA_027064845.1 Desulfurococcales archaeon
TCTTTCAGAGAAAATTCACGCATAGAGAATAATAGTACAATTACAGAGTCATTCATCTTTTTACAGAAATATTGGGAAAAAACCCTATACTTACCAGCATATACTATAATCTTCAACCTATCCCAATGAATATTTGTTAATATATTATCTCTCATTTTAAATACTATTTGGAAATTGCCATAACAAGATAATTCATCCTATGTATATATAGAGAGTGTCTCCTCTGGCTTCACTCCATACACATCTTGCACTTGCCAGAACATCATATAATTCATCTTCTATGACATTTGCCAGAAATATAGCAAATTGCCTATGAAATAAAGGTGTATATGCCTTTAGGGGCTTCCAATTTAGTAACTTCCACCAGTAATATTGTTTGTAATAACAACTTGAAGTGTATACAAAACCTAATCTCTTAGATAATATGATCATCGATTCGTGTATTAAAGATACAGGAATATTGTCAGACGGATATGTATCAGGATACTTATTTAAGAAGTCACTTGGACCGATTGTTTTAACTTCTAAGCATGATTTACCATATTTATCTATAGAGATTTTTAGTACCTGCATTAACTCACCTATGGGTTTAAATACGTATTCTACATAGTCAGCCCATTCATATATGGGCAGTTTTTGATCGAGAACATAAAATGTGTTATTTATCTCAATACCAGCTACAGCATGACTACCATTTTCAGTATCAAAAATCACTATATATGCTTCTTCAAATTTGTCTGAAAGTAAAGCAGTTGCCGTAAATACAGCATAATCCGAGCAAATTCCCTTTTTCTTATTAAAGAACTCTATAGGAGTATATACGTCTTTAATAAAAGCAAGCATTGATTTACTATAGTCATATTCTGCATTTTTGTCTAACCATTCGAGGAGTTTCCATGCTAATTCGATCGAGGATAATGCTCCAAGTTTATTAATAAGGTGATCACGAAGATATTGTATTGTAGAACTATTTATATTATAAATAATAACATCAAACAATGAACGCCCAGATAATGTTGGGAACGCGATAAATGTTGCTGGTTTACACGATGTAAAAACTAAACTCTTATTTTCTAAAAGTTTCATGTAACATATTTTAGATTCTACATTTATATCTAATTTTATTGTTGTATCTCTAGCATAGTATTTTGAAATGTGACTCATCAATTTATCTAATGAATATACAACCTTCGAATAAGTCGAATTTACAAAGAGATAATCAGCAACAATAGCATCCGGATCGTCAATTATATAAGGTGTTAAATGAATAGTATGTGCACCAACATCAAGCCAGAGATATGGAAGCCACCTTCCTTTGTATTCAATAACAAGTTTATCATCTCTTAAACTAATACTAGTGCTACCAATCGTTAAAGCTTTGACATACGTAACTTTTGGTGCATAGGTTTGTCCTTCTACGGTAGTTGTCGTTTTCAACAAGATAGAACTTGGAGAAGTGTAAGATCTAGTATAGTTTATCCTACTATAGCGAGGTGGAATGCTATATGGAGTATACCTAGTTGTGATTGACGTAGTTCTTTTATGCGAACCAAATAATAGATCAATTATGGAAAAAGGCATTTTATTTTCTGAACTAAATTCCAAATACGGAACGAACACAAATCCTATTATAATAGCTGTAATTATTGTCATAACAATAATTTTACGATTGGCATACTTACTTTTATTCTTTAAAGTTTTAGATTTCATTTCAAGTTCATTTAAACTTCTTGATTTCTTTCCGGAGAAAAGATCTATCCTTTGCTTCTCATACTCCTCATCCTTAGATACATATGGATAGTCATAGGTGGTACGATAATTGGTAGTTTTACCTTCATAATATTCATTTTCCACAGAAATTGTAGATTTATATGAATATTTATCGTCTATATACCATATCGAAGGTCTTTTTATTCTATTTAATTGCAATGTACCTACATGATGACGTGAAGCATTATCTATCGCATTAAGTATTATATTTCCATATTTACGTAGATTCTTAAATCTTACATCAGAATAAATTTTTTCTTCGATGAAATCTTTATATGAATTCAAGTTTGCTAATATTTTTTGTACACTCTCTAAATATAAAAAGTAATGGACTAATTCTATAGCGTTTTCACTTGTAAGCGGACTTCGTGTAAGATCCTCTATTTCGTATATTGCTGTAGAAAGTTTCACTAATACGCAGTCCACCGATCTACATAAGTTAACATCAATTAGAAACTTTTCAATGATATCATTAGGGATCAAAATCTACCCCCATATATTAATATTGCACTGTATTTTAAAATACCAAATTTATCGTTGTGTTGGTTAGTTTAAATAGTCTGCTTTTATTTTTGGTAAAAGCAATATATTTTAAATATGGTAGTAAATAAGCATTTATTTCACCGTGATCACTGGTAATGCCTTCAAATACTCTCTTTCCAGAGTATTTGTCGAGGATAATGATAGGTTGGTTATTCAAAGACTTTACGAAAAATAATAAGTAGCGTTTTTTGATTTGTAAATTAAAGAGTCTTATGGAATCTAACATGCTTTTTATAAATGTTTTTAGCTCGTATATCCTGGTAGTGTTCATGATATCTCTAAATAAATTAATAATAATTCTCCTACTATTTTCTCCAAAGTTAAATGCTATGATTAATAATACGTGAAACAATTTAAAGCA
Source organism: Desulfurococcales archaeon (assembly GCA_027064845.1). Classification (GTDB taxonomy): domain Archaea; phylum Thermoproteota; class Thermoprotei_A; order Sulfolobales; family Desulfurococcaceae; genus JAGHDU01. The sequence continues at coordinate 2,675 of JAMOPC010000500.1, forward strand.
AGGAATAACGTCATTGTAGGCCACAATTTCGTCACGTAGCTCTTGTATAATATCCCTAAGCTCTCGATTAATATTATAATTTACCAAATATATGTTTAAAACCCTAGTAAGTAAAACATGAACTTCATCAGGTATACTTCGTTCAATTCTGTAATCATTGATTACTACATAATGTGTATTTTCAAAAAACTTTGGGTAAGAGGGAGAGTAGCTTTTTTCAATTATATCCACATAAGGAGGTTTTTTCAAATCATCACCTAGCGATTTCGTAAGATTAATAGTATCATACAATATGAAAACAATATTACGTTCGATAAAAATATTAGAAAAACATACATAAATATTTTATCGATTTAATATACTTTTAGGGATACGTTATATTCTCTTTATTAGTGGGAATCCCATTATTTCTAATAGGTCTTTGAGTATAATGAATGATAGTAGTACAAGGACTATTCTAGCACTTCTCTTTACAGGGTCTTTCTCGCCTAGAACAGGGAGTGATTCATAGAGTTTGTTCAAAGCCATACACAAGTTATTAGCATATTCTACTAATTTGTTTGGTTTTAAGTATTCATAAGCTTCTAGCAGTGTTGAAGGATATTCTTGTATTGTTTCTAGGAGTTCTTTTTCTATAGGATCTATATCTTTTAATTTATTAGCGATTTCTTTATGTAATTTGAGTCCGTCAATCCTAATCTTCTCCATATTGTCTAATGGTTCGTAATCAAAAGCTTTCCTCAATATGCCTTGGATCCTGACAAAAGTGTAGATTATCCACGAGCCAAGTCCATATTCCTCGAGTTTTCTGGGATCGAATGTTAATACTTTGGAGGGGTCTATAGATAGTAATAGTGCTCTTGAAGAAGCTACTGCTAATTTATAGAACGTTTCATCGAGTTTTTCAATATCTAGTTTTTCTGGTGATTCAATGCTTCTGTATTTTCTTTTCTGGTTCTCGACATATGTTCTAGCCATGACTTTCTTATAGTCTTCTATTAGCTCGTCTAGGCTATAGTATTGTCCTCTCCTAGAACTCATTCTCATGCCCTTGAGATTAACCATTTCATACACGAAATGTATCAGTTTCTCTGCTTCGTCTTTATAGCCTAGAAGATAAAGTGTTGCTTTCACTTGTTTTTGTTCACGTGTCTGCTCAACAGCGATCACATTATATACTCTCTTAGCACCAAATTCTTTGAACTTGTAGATAGAGTATGCTACATCCCTAGTAGTGTATAAGCTTGTTCCATCACTTCTTTGAATAATGAATTTACCTGGTTTATCCTTACCGAACAATTCTGAGATGAACTTGTGCTCAACTGAAGCTTGGTCAAGGTCTAGGAGGAGTGCTCCTTCCTCTCTTCTAGCATAGGGTAGTTTTTCTACCTCTTCTATAACTTTTCTAGCAAGAGACCTTATCGTGTGGCTGCTCTCCCAATCAAATGAATCGAACCATATACCTAGTTTACCAAGAGTTTCTTTGAACCCTTCTAGGGTCATGGCTGAAACTTCTCTAAATAACTTCCCGATCTCTTCATCTCCATTCTCGTATCTCCTCATGTATTCTCTAATTGTTTCATCGGCTAGTTCCGGATCTGTTATTTCTCTTGATAATACAGCATATATCTCGGGGTAGATGCTTGATAACTTGTCTTCTGACGCTGTATAATTTGATAACTCGGAGAATAGCTCGTTGTATTTTCTCCTTAGCTCTTTTATCTTATCATAACTATTTTTCAGTTCCTTCCAGACTTTACTATATCCCTTGCTTGTTAGTTCTTTTTCTACTTTCTCTAATGTACTGGTGATCTCTGATAATACTTCTCCGAGATCATGTTTGTAATTGAATTTCTTTAATAAGTTCTTTGTTGTTTCAAATAATTCTATTAATGGATATAGGTCTATCTTGTATAATTCGTTTATAGTTTTCTCATTTAGGGCTGTGAGTTCTTTTTCTAGTTCTTCTTCAATATTCTTGATCTCTTTCCTGAGTTTTTGTTTTTGAATCAGTATATTTGTTAGAGCATATATTGCTCCCATCCAATGATCAATCTTAATGTCTGTTGGCGGTCTTATTCCATTCTTCTTGACTATGTTGTAGCCATATACTAGGACAGCTACTTGTCTACCCATATCGTTTACGTAAAAGTGTTCTCTAACACTGTAGCCAAGATATCTTAGTAGTCTTGCATAAGTATTTCCAATAACAGCATTCCTACCACTTCCAATGTGGAGCGGGTGTATTGGGTTAGCGCTTGTGTGCTCAACTATTACTTTCTCGCCATTACCAATGCTTTCCAAGTAACTCTTTATTTTTCCAGCTAATACTCCGTCTACTATTTGTTTAAATAACTCAGTATAGTCTATATAGAAGTTTAAATACCCGTTTACAAATACAGCTTTTTTCACAAAACATTTATCTAAATACCCTTTTTCCTTCATAAACCCGATCAAAGAATTACCGATATTATCCCATTCTTGTCTAGGAACTTTATTCTTATGGAAAAGAAAATGAAGCGCAACACCATAGTCTCCTATGGATGGATCAGGAGTTTTTGATATTTTAAGTCTCTTCTCTTCAAAATACTTTTTTACATCTTCTTTATTTATTCTAAATACTTCAGAGACTGCATCACTAACAGCTTCTTGTAAACAAACAAATATTGAAACAAATTCTCTCTCCAAGACTCTTAAACACCTTATTCTTATTCTCATTAGTATTAGTTTTCTCTTGAGAATATAATTAGTTTACCAAATAAGATTTTTTGAATAGCAGTATGTTCTGCTTAAGATAATTAATTTACTAACAATAAGCTAAGTATTTTCAGCAATGATATTTATATCTGTAAGTACTTGTCGTATTGGTGAATACTATATGGATTTGAT
>JAMOPC010000501.1 GCA_027064845.1 Desulfurococcales archaeon
AGAGTCTTCGCCAGGTAGTGAATAAAAATATAATGGTATTTTAATAGTAGGTATAATATCCTTTACATCTATGTCCCAAAGACACTTGACGAATCCCTTAACATAGATGGTGATGGCTTCAGGGGCATATGCTAAATATACTTTCCTAGTAAATCTCTTGGAATAGTCTAGTAGGAGTGATAAGAAGTTCTTAGCAACATCTCTAACTAATATGATTGAACATACGCCGTCACCAAGTACATATGGTTGAAGCAGCCCACTAATATGCATAAATATTCTCTTCAAATACTCATTATCAATCCCTCTTAAACGTCTCTGAGTACCTTGTCTTAGTTTGTCGAGACCTAATCCAACTATATACACGAGATGATCCTGTGTATAAAATACTTCTACACCAAGCGAGCGAAGACCTTCATCATCGAGTCGATTAAATGTTGTTTCCGGAGGACGATCCTCGATATATCTAATCAATTTTGACACGTATTCACCCAGTTTCACGATCATTGGGAACACTTTATCGTTACTGGGATAATCATGGAGTATAGTGACTGTTAATGGTAGCTCTACATATGGTTGTTCATTCATATTCCTTATTTTATAGAGTATGTGAAGTATTGGTGTTGCTAGTGTTGCTAGAGCTGGGTGAAGCTTTAATCCTAGCTCTTGAGCTCTTTCATGAAGATCATTTAGATTAAATAATGGTATAATGATATTTATTCTATTACATTCGCTGAGATCGAGTCTTATAAGTGGGTTCTTCTTGTCTTGATAGCTGTTGAGCCAATACGTATCGAGATCTATTTCGGGCCTACTATTATGTATAACGGTATATATATCCCTGTCTTCATCAATACATCCAGTATAAAGATATTTATCTACAATAGTCCTCCACTTCATTACTCTCCAAAAATATCTTTCAACATCATTGTCAATGGCCTCTCCATTCTCCCCGATGATCGAGTCTATAATGCTTTTCAGTGGCTCCGATATGTATTGATAATATATCGATGGTGCATAGAATAATTGTGCTTCAACGAGTTCTTCCCAGAAATCCCTGGTTATGAATTGTGGGTATAGAGAATATCTACTTAGTTTCTCAGCTTCACTACATAGTTCATTGCCATCTACTCCACCTATCGTTACGGGGTTTGTCCATGACGAAAGACTTGGACACCTAGGATCACATTCCCTACTTATATCTTCATTCATAATATCTATAAACTGTACTGGTATTGCAACACCAGCTTGTCTGTCAACAGCTGTTTTAGCTCCATACTCGTATATATTGCTTAGTTCTTCCAGATACATTTGGAGAACTATGTCATCACTTGATAATACTACGTAGTAATCATATTCTCTGAGGGGAGCTCTAGGAACATATGTTAGTTCCGTGGGCATGGGCCTATATGATTTCTCAGCATACAGTATGTTCATTCCACGCTACGCCTCTTCATCGATCTTATAATCGATGATTCTTCCAAAACCGATCTTTCTTCTACGCCCAAAACCTATACCCAGCCTTGCACCACTATCCTTTAAATAGCGTAGTATTTTATCAAATAATATCTTGTATAATTGAATTGTATTATTAACTATGTCTTCATACCTTCCGTCATGTGCAGAAATAACAAGGACCTCCACAGCCTTAGCAATATCTTTATTAAGCACCTTATCATCTGACCTAATATATTTTAGATAAGACAATTCCAAAAGATCCCTGACACGCCTCGGATCAATAACGAGTTCTATAATACCACGAGCCTTCACAGGCCCATCAAGGATCTCTATATTGAACGGGATCACGACTCGTTTCTTTGTAAAAATCCTGTTAAAAGTAACAATCTTTGACTCTGAACAATTGATCCTGAAGGTTCTAAATCGAGGTATTGATAAGTATCCCTGAACACCAAAGAGAGAACAAGTAACACATGAATAATTAATAGGTAAGCAGTGTCTAACACCATTATCCTCAATGCATCCATATACATCATCTTCATTATTAATCAACTTTTTGTTTAACTCATTGAAGAACTTCATACGAAGAGTGTTTTGCGGAAAAGAACAAGAGAACTCGGTTAAAGTTGATAAACAAGTATATGGACTAATAGCTAATATGTATGAAGCTAGAACATTATCGGCTATATTCTTATAAGGATTATTCTCGTCATCCATAGTATAATGTCGGAGTATATCTCTGATAAGCCCTGCAATTAAAACCCTATATGCTTGATCACGTGTAATAATATTATTGATCTCTTTTACGAGAGAAGCATTAGCCAATAAATTCCTCCTATGATCTATGATCTTCTCCAAAATCATTTTCTCGAAAGCACTCCTAAAAACACCCTTAACGGTAGAACCAGATATAACGGGTACAACTTTACCATCAATGATGTCTCTATCAATCAGTAATGTGTTCTTGGCTCTTGCAGAGATTCTATTGAGAAGATCTGTATATTCACACATATCAATTGCATCAATATAATTCTTAAGTATATTCAGAAATATAAGTAAGTCATCGTGAGCAGAGGCAGTATTAAGAAAAGTTAGTACGGTACTTCCTCCAATAGATAGTTTTTCCAGAGTCAGTACTATATTTAGACTATACTCGGTAATCAAGGCTTTTATCCCTCAATTTTCTCCTTAATTTTTCCTACGTAGTATTCAGCATATAGATCAATGAACTTCTTAAAATATCCAATTAGATCATCGGAAACCCCATTTTTAGGGATTTTTGAATATACGTATTTTTCGGGTAATTTTTCATATACGAGAGGATAACGCGCAGTTAATGGAAAGAATCTATAATTCTGATCAATACCTAATTCTTCAGGTTTTTTGATAATGCATTTTGCAGCATTAGCAATACAGGGGGTTAACACGACTAATAATTTATTAAAATTTAGAACAACGGATTCCAATAATTGGTAGTAGTTCGCGTTTGTATTTAAGGAGCTCATTTCTTTATATAGTATTGATGATATGAGGCCTGCTCTAACTTTATCCGCACCTATTACATATTCGCATACAGATTCATTAGATAACTCCTTAAAACTCACAGTAATATAGCTACTCAAATTACTGGAACCCATAAGTAAACCCACTAGATTTAATATATGGAGATCAACTGATTTACTACCAAGATCAACGCTTGTATTAATAAATAAGTAGCCTTCATCATCCAATCTAATAATATCAGCATATGTTTCAAAAATAGCACGAACAACTTTTTGATTACCTATATCATTTGTTTTCAGAATCTTATCTAGTATCTTTATAAAGATTATTTTATGCAGAGCCTGTCTCAAATACCCTTTTATCCACGATGGGAACGGACAACCAGAACCTACCAAGCCATCATAATGCTCAACACCTCTCTGTTCATTATCCAGCGTCATAATTCTTGGTATAAGGTCAAACTTTATATTTTCATCTTTCTCTATCAATAATATTGCTTCATTG
>JAMOPC010000502.1 GCA_027064845.1 Desulfurococcales archaeon
TAACAATTATTTTCTGACTTGTTCATATTATCACCTTTTTGAAACTATGTATAGTATTGAGACTGCTATTGCGTAGGCGTGGGGTATGTTTATATCTAGTTGTTCTTCTCTAAAGGGTGTCTGGTTTATTCCTAGGGTTGTCTTTATGAATTTGTTTATTGATTCATCTATTTCTTTCACATTATGTAGATTGTTTAGTAGGTATAGTAATCTAGTGATCTTTGCCTTACCCTTATCACTTCTAATTCTCGCATTTGCTGTTTTCTCCTTGTAAATGCTTAATACTGCGTATTGGATTATGTTTGTATGTTTTTTACGGGGATTGTTATTTGACATGTTATCACCTATTTTTACTCATTCGTTCTAGGTAGTCGGGAAAAATATTTGTAGCGTATTCTTGAGGGGTAAGGGTATTCCTTGTTTAATATATTGACTTATTATTTCGTTGGGGTTTTTACCGAGTATTAATGGATTATGACTTGGATCTGTTTGCTTGGATAAGTCTATTAGTGCTGTGGCTTCTAGTTTAATCTCTACTTTACCCATTCCCCATGTTTTTCGCTTACCAATCCATACGCCATTAGTCTCTATATTCTCGATAATTTTCTTTAAAAGATCAAGGTTTTCTTCGTCAGTTTTATTGGATGCTTTTTTAATAGTTTCAATGAGTTTGTCTAAGGTACCATCATTATTTTGATCGATTTTCTCGATGTCCTTTTGTGTTGCTAAGTGATAGATTATTATGAAGCCGAACTCTGCTCCCGGAGCTATGTATTCTATATCAAATGTTTTACCACTCACTACGCTTTCTCTCAATCGATCTATTGCTATGTGTGTCCTTAACAATAATATTGTTTTCTTCACTCCAAGAGGCCATGCGTCTGTGACTATGAGTCTAGACATATAGCCTGGTAAGCCGAATAATTTACAGATACGGCATGGATAAGTTATATTTTTATTAATGGTTTCAGATAATGCGTTTAGGAGTAATAATTTATACTTAGGTATTGGTAATTCACACATTAACCCTTCTATCACGGGATTACATACATCTGGGCTGATTTCATAGTTGTTGAGTATGGTTATTATAATGGGGGCTATGTTATTCATTAATTCGTTTATTTCCTCATCACTTACAATCTCTTCAAGGGCCTTACCGAGATCGCTTGACCAGCTGGTCTCGGATGCTTTTTTAACGAGTTTAATGAATTCTTTAAAATTATTATATTCCCTAATACTGTTACATATCTTATTTACGATTTTTTCGTCAAGGTATTGATTAAGTATTTTAGCTAAGATCTTATCAACTATTTCGGAAACATCGTGTTTATCGAGATAACCAGTTTTGCTTTGTTCATCCAATTCGATAAGTTTCATTAGTACATCAATGAGCTTTCTCTTATTATTCTTATCCATCATAGCAACGTGTTTTTCAGCAATACTCCTTAAAAGACCCTTAATAGTTGATCCGGGAATATATGGTACGATCTCTTCTACTCTATTATTATTATTCGAATAATAAACTAGTGTAGGCATCTTAATAACTGGATTATCAGTAACACCGCTGCCAAGTACTTGGTCAGTAGCCGATCCACCCACAGCAAGCTCTGTAATATTTGTTAATTTGAAAAATAATACAAGTACATAACGATAACTACGAGGCTCCACACTAAATATTATCTTCTTATACAGATTACTTGATGAATTTAGATCGGGTATAGACATATCTTATTACCCTACCCTATTGTTTTAGATAGGGATATAATGAGTTTGGAGAATAATTCGTCAGAGGAAAAATACAATTTGTCGCGGGGAATAATCAATTCATAGAGTCCTGGATCTATTTGTCCCAAATACTCTGCTATAAATACTCTATTTCTTATATCCGGGTCTTCTAGCCTATATTTGATCAGGATAAGGGTATGTGGAGAAATCTTCATATTTATCGCCCTAGCAGTTTTTTTCTAATTTATTGATTACGCTATC
>JAMOPC010000503.1 GCA_027064845.1 Desulfurococcales archaeon
TTTCAGGCTGTGATCTTTCAACATATTGTATTAGTTCATCGAAATCACCATGATCACTTAGAGCAACAAGCCATGTGGACTGATCTATTCTTTTTATAGGCTCATTGAATTCCCAACCACTCAGAATAATATGTAATGCATCATCTCTTATCCTACGATACCTAGCCTTGTTAAAGTGCTCGAAAACAATGTGTTTATCACTATACATGATACTTTTTGCAACCTTAGAGCTACTTAGATAATAGTTTCCAATTTTATAACCGTACTTCTCAGCTATTTTCGTTACTTCAAATATTTTTCTAGACATTATAAAGGGTTCATCGACACCCCGTGTTCGAAGAATATGCATTGCCTCCTGTAATTTACCATAGTATCCATAGATTATTACTCTCCTATATAGTTCCAACCCGTCTAGAACTAGATCAACAAATAATTCTTCAACATCATTCTTAAAGGGGCGGCGGAAAGAAGGATTGCCATAAGTTGATTCAATTATTAAGACATCCAGGTTTTTTAGTATCTCTGTTTTACTAGTTAATCTGAAATCCCCTGTATAGCCGATCCTATAATCATTTATCTCAACGAGCACTTGCGCAGCTCCAAGTATGTGATCTGCATAGTATAGTTCTATGACTTCATTGTTGACTATGTATTTCTCGTGATAATCCAGGGATATCCTCTTAGACAAATACATTGATAATAAATCCTTGCTACGGATGTATCCGAGTGCAATTATCAGTTCGTGCGTTGGGGGAGTAGCTATTATGGATTTTGATCTAAGTATGCTTTCGCGCAAACCCTTTAAGTGATCATAGTGTGCATGTGTTATTATCCTAATAGGTCTATCCCAAAAACCATCAATAGCGATGTTTTCACCTATAAGAATAGCACATGTTTCACCTATTATGTCAACATATCTCAATGCTTCACTATACTTCGTTTTACTCGCCATTATTTCATAACACCTTCAATGAACAATACGTATCTCCGTGATTACTACTCCTAGCTTTTTGACTATATACTATTATCGATACAATTATTTTAAATACCTTAGACTTCCTATTGGTTTCCACCTACGCGTTTTAGCATCAAAGAATATTAATGGTTCTTCTCTAAGTCTTAGGAATAATTCGTACTCCAGAGGAGATAGTTTTTCACGAATTATTTCCTCATTATTAGTATTTATTTCGTTAAACAACTTATTCTTAAATTCCTCCCAGAAATCAGGATCTATAGCAACTCTTTCCCCTTTTAATGGTATAACAATGGCTCCCATCCTCTCCAAGTAACTAAAGAACTTGTCCTTATATCTCAGGCCAGATAACTTGCTTTCAAAAAGTACTTTTTCTTCTCTAAGCCTCTCAATGCCAGTTTTCCTTGTACGCGTCACTTGTTTTTCTCTCTTATATTGAGTCATAGCTGCTTGAAGATCAGTTAAGTTCTTCTTAAGCTCATTTAACTGATTAGTTATATCGTCTATTCTATCATAAAGATCCATTATCTGTCTCCTAATAGTTTCAATAACCGATAATTGTTTATTAACCATGTCTTGAACCATTCTCTCAATTCTACTCTTTAACTTACTCCATTCTAAACCATATTCTTCTTTCCCGATCGCTTTCTTTATCAACGAGACTATAAAATCATTCAATACACTAAAACCTTCTTTCTCAGATAATTCTATTAATTTATTATATGTCTCCTCATCCAGTCTGATCACAATTGTTTTAAAAGATTTCTCTCTAGATGACGTGTTGAATCACCGCTTAATTTACCGGTACCTAATTATTATTAATTGTCATTGATACTTATTAAGCTACGAAATAATTACTCCTATATAATGGATGATGATGCCCCTACTCATTGATTAGATGATAGAGTCCTCCCTACTAGCTGATCGTGGAGAGGTGGGAGAAATGAAGTATGCAGATGCACATTGCCACTCAAATCCTATAGAGGGACTTGGAGCCAGAGAGATAGCGAGGAGATTTAAAAAGCATGGAGGCTGGTTTATAGCACTTGTATCGCTACCACCATATCATTATGGATATACTGAGCCAAGCATTGAATCCTATAGAAAGATGATCGAACTTCTCTTGAGCGAAGCAAAAAATATTAGAGAGGAAGGTCTAGAGGTAAGAGTACTTGCTGGTTTTCACCCTGCTGAAGTAGATGAGTATTTTAGGAGAGGTGTTTCCCTTGAAAAAATATATGAACTAGCAGTCAAAGTCTTCGATTTAATAACAAGTTATCATGAGAAAGGATTAATTGATGGAATAGGCGAAGTTGGTAGACAACATTATAGTACGGCGCCACAGAGGTTAGTACTTTCCGAACTCATAATGATTAAAGCATTGGAGTACGCAAAAGATCATGATATGATCGTTCATCTCCACCTAGAGCAAGGAGGATGGACAACTGTTCGATCTATAGAAGAGTTAATCAAGTTATCAGGAATTAGTAAGGATAAAGTCTTTCTACACCATGTTGATTATGAAACGAGCAAATGGGCTGAAACCCTTGGTTTCTGGTATACTATTCCAGCAAAACATAGAATGCTTAAGAAGACTTTGAGCGAGAAACACAGACGTAGAGTGTTAGTCGAATCAGACTTCATAGATGATCCAAGAAGACCAGGAGTTTCTTCTTATCCGTGGGATATTCCTCTTAGAATAAACGAGTTAATTAATGAGGGAGTTATTGAGGAATCCTATGTTGAAAAAATTATGACTGATTATGTGAGGAAAGCATATCTTCTCTAAATTCGTCTAAGCGGGTAGAAAGAACAAGTTTTTCATCAATAAGCTCGTTTTCACCTTGTTTCAGAAAATGAATATAAAGTTTAGAGTTCTTATCACAAATATTATGTTCTATAACATATTTGAGAAGTGATAGAATTTTCTCAGTATCTCCATAAATAACTACGTCTAGGCACTTTGGTATTTTTACCCTATATATTCTTCTACACAATATTTATTCCCCATAACTAAAGAATTATATGGATACTTATACATAATTGTTGTTCACATGAACACTTTGAGAGAGTCTTGTCAATTATCTATATTGTCTTTGAAGGGATTAGCTTTGGAGCTATGCGATATTTGTGGCGTGAAGCCTGCTAGGTATGAATGCAGATTATGTGGTAGGAGAGTTTGTGAAGAAGATTATGATCATGAAAAGAAACTATGTAAGGTCTGTTCAAGCGCTCTTTGCGAAATATGTGGAAAGAACCTCTCTATAGGTTACTGTATGATATGTGGTCGTTCTGGCTGCGAGGATTGCTTAATACAGGTTTCAACTGTATCATATGTTTGTAAAGAATGTATAAGGAAGGGGCGATACAGGCTTGCAAGAAAAACAGTTTCTTAAAGAAGGAAAGCCCCCATGGAATATTTTATCAAGGCTGCTAAGCTACTTACCAGCAAAAGACCCTGATTTAATAGTGGGTCCTAGTATTGGTGAAGATGCAGCTATTATAAGGTTCAAAGACGGCTTCTTGGTAATTCATAGCGATCCTATAACAGCTGCTACTAAGCGTATTGGTTGGTTATCAATACACGTTGCAGCCAATGATATAGCTGTAAGGGGCGCTAGGCCTAGATGGTTCCTCCCAGTGGTCTTACTACCTCCTAGTACGAGCGTTGATGATGCTGAAAAGATTTTTGCTGAAATGGGGGAAGCTGCTAAGTCTCTAAATGGAGTTGTTGTGGGTGGACACACAGAGATCACGCCTGGTTTGCCTAGACCAATAATATCCATGACAGCAATTGGGTACTCAACTGACAGAGTTATTCTTACAAGAAATGCTAAGCCAGGGGACAAAATACTTGCTATAGGCAGAGTAGGTGGTGAAGGAGTAGGTGTTATAGCGTGGGACTTTGAGGAAAAACTATTATCACTTGGAATAAGTAAAGACATAATCACCAAAGCTAAGAAATATGCTTACAAGATAAGTGTTGTAGATACCGCATTATCTATAAAGTACTATGCAAATAGCATGCATGACCCAACAGAAGGAGGACTATTACAGGGTCTAAGAGAAATAGCCTTAGCTAGTAAAACCCTAATCATAGTATATAGAGACAATATACGAGTAGATTATATTGTAGAAGAAATAACTAAAAAACTCGGTTTAGACCCATTGAGAATACTGAGTAGTGGACTACTCATTGCAACAGTTCCCGAAAAATATCTAGATGAAGCAACACAAGTCCTAGAAGATAACGGATATGAGTACTCCATTATAGGAGAAATAAAACAAGCTGATCCTAATGGTAGAGTTATTGTTAAATCAAATACAGAAGCATATGAGGTCAAAGAAGACATTATAGACGAGATCTATAAATTGTGGAAATGAAATATTGTGGCATTAATTTATTTAACTCTCTATCACTCATAATAGTGTGTTGATAATTTAGTAAAAAGAAGCGAATCTAGGAGGGGAATTATTTATGGATACAGCTGTATTGACTGAGGCAAGAAATGTTGTAAAATCCTCTATGCAGAGAATCGATAATAGAGTATTATCTAGATCTGCAGAGCTTAAAGCTAAGATCGTGAGCATAGCTAGTAGAATATATGATCTCTTAAACTATGTAGACTTAATTCTAGGCGGTGTAGAAGAAAGAATTAGTAAAGAAGAGAAAAAGAAAGAAACATATGCATTCGGACCATACTTTTACCTAGCTCTATACAAGGACTCCTTTGTCCTTGTAAGAAGTAAACCCTATACTATTACAATATCCTATAAGAAAGGAGACGGTAAAATATATATTAGGACGAGGAACTTCAAAGCAGTAATATCACCAACTATTCTTGAACTAACTAAATACAATATGAAGATAGGCGTCGATGTTGGAAGCGTCGAAGATATTGTGTCTAAAATAGCCGAACTTAGATACTTGCTGAGAACCTTTGGTAGAATAATAGAATTTCAGCTACTACCATTAGCTGAGAAAAGACTGGGAATAACACTCTAAAAAACAAGTTTAATTCCATATGGATATTTTATTGATTAAAAACTCTTGTATTTAAATAAATTATATTGTTTTATGGAGAAACCTCTCCAGCTTTTTCTGCTTCTTCCTCAGCGAGCAGCTTTGGTAGTTCTGCATAATGTTCTTTCATCTTCTGCTCCGCCATTATCTTTGCTTCCTCGAATATCTTCCTTGCTTCTGCATCTAGTCCTACATCTAGTTCCGTCGAGATATCGGCTATTCCTGCAGACATTGAAGCTTCTAGTTCTCTTATAGCGTACTGCAGATCGATCCATATATCGGGAGCGTACTGTTTCACTATACCAATAGCTTCTCTCATAACACCTATTATTGGCTGGATCTCGCGCATTGCTCCTCCATAAATTAGGAACGTTTCTAATTTTAGTGCTGCATGTTCGAGAGCATACTGAACAGTTAATAACTGTTTAGCTACTTTTCTGATCTCTGATACTTCTTTTGCATACATCTTTGCCTTTCTCTCATCCCTCTTGATCAGTGCTTCAACTACTCTCTGGAAAAGCTCTCTATCTC
>JAMOPC010000504.1 GCA_027064845.1 Desulfurococcales archaeon
TCCAGCAAAATGATAAAAACCGAATTATATATTGGGAAACTAAGAGAATGTACTTCTATATAGGGGGGAAGATACTCAGTTCTAGATCCGAGTTTCCATTCTTCTGTCTTACGATTATAATACCATATTTCCCTATATTGCTGTTCCCGATGAAATATGCTTGGCCTAAATATGTAGTAATCTTTACTATTCATGCTTATTGTTCCCATGTCTTCTGCTAAGTAATTAACTTCCGATTCATTAACATATAATATTTTTTTATACGGTTCTCCTGTCTGAGATATGTTGTAGTATGCGTCTTTTACATATCTGTACCAAAGATAATTGTATTTATAATATGATTGTTGTGAATAATAGTATATTGATGTATTTATAACATTGTATCCTTGATAATCAAATGTTGTAGGTTTTGGATAATTAGTAGGTATTAGTATGTTTACTTCGCCATTAATATTGATAATATATGCTTTGTATATGGTATCGGATACCCAGTCATCATAGTATCTTGCAACACCGGTTTCTAGGAGAGCGGCAACAGCTATTATGTCTGAGGTGTCAAGTCCTGTTATTTCGTATACATAATTATGACCTACCGTATAATTTGGTTTAGATAATGTATAGGTTTCATAAGATAAATTATAGTAAACTATGAGAATTGATAGATTTCCTTTATCACTAGTAATAATTTTCAAGCTATTAATTGATAGGGATATATTTACTATTCCGTCAGATATTATTTCAACATTGTATCCGTAATCTCTACTAAGATTCCCCATATATTGGTTTAAGACTTCATTAAAACTTATGATCTCTGGTGTCAAATTACCCTGATTAGCTAATGTATATAATGCATTATTAATTGATTCGACATAGTAGTAGAGCGTTAAAGGTTCTATGGACTTAGGTGGTGGAGCATAGTATTTCGTTATTATGACATTGTATATTGGTATTACGGAAACTATTACAAGTGCGGCTAATAAGTATTCGATAATTTCTTTAATGTAGCACCACCTCTCCTTTCTCAACAATTAATGTTATATCATTATCTACGATTTGTATTCGAAGCATAGTAGCAATCGTTGATCCAAAGACTATAGGGTCCTCATATAACGATATATTGTACCCATTATAATGTTGAGGACAAATCATTTTGTAAACATATACTCTACTTCTAGGCTCGATCAGAAAAACATATACATTTTTATTAACAGGAATATTAGTCCAGCTAAATCTATTATGAAGTTGAGTACCCGTACCTATGTATATATTGTATGCTCTATCTTTACTAATTAGCACAGGATACTCAAGATTTAGAGTTAGATTTGTTTTTGCATTTATAGCGTATCTTATTTGTAGAGCCAAACTGCTTGCTGTTTCTTCGAGAACGCGTTTTATATTATCTCTAATCATAACATTCGTAACCATAGAGGTATGGATTATAACAGCTACTAGTATCGATGATAAAGCGGCTATACCTATTACATGTACAATCATTGTGGAGACCATTATTGTAGCACCACATTTATGCGTTTTATAATAATTACTATATCAATTGGTATTGCAGGATCCCTGTTAGGAATTATCTGGTCAAGGCTTATTGTTTTTATAATACTTGATGTAGTATTATCATAATATACTATTTCTATGGATGTTACATTATAGTAGCTAATGCTCAAAATATTACCTGTTGGCATCACAATGACTTTTCTTGGAGAACTAGATCTTACTATAGGATTAAGTTCTAAATACATTATCCTAACGAGATATCTCTGACTCCTAGTACCGCTTCCAAGTAAATAAACTGTTCTATAAATTCTCCCATAATCTAGTTCAACGTATGTTTTTCCATTGTTGAAATATTCTTGTATGCATGGAAGATATTTCGCGTGATTTACTAAATATGTACATGTATTGTTTTCAAGTAGTCCATATATTATTTTATATTCAGTAGCATATGATTTGGGCACGGAAATATAGAGGGATTTTATGTCTGGATCCAGTATTATTATTTTTGATATTACTCTATTTAGTTCTGTAGTTTGTGGTATTAAACCAGATATTTCGTATTGAACACTATCGCTTTGATGATAGTAGAAATCATAATATGTCGAATTATCTGGTTTAAAGGATACTTCGTATATTTCGTACCAATATGTGGGCCAAGAATAGTTTGGTGGCTTGTACATTGCGGGTGTTTCGAACGATTTACCTGTAGAGGTATTGTTTATGACAAACCATGTATAGTGATACCATCCTCCTCCTTCATGACATTTATCATAAGATTTTAATCCATAATCGGTTATCTCGATAGGAAAGTATCCATCACCATAGTTATTGTCGTCAAAGTTGTCGTTCATATACATTTCAAATCTATCACCAGGTTCTAGTCTAAAAGTAACGGGTAACGAGTATACTGGACTGACGTCGGAACCGATACCTTTGAATACTTGTATTGATGAGCCATTAGAGAAATAGATCGTGCCAACTATTGTTGGTGCCGGAATAGTGTATCCTGCACTATCATTAAGTGCTAAATAGACATTAACAATTTCACCATCTACTAAATGAAACGACATTATAACATTATAATATTTTGAGCCCTTATAAGCATAAGCCGTACATGTCTGGTTTCCTTCTTGAATAATGAGATCCACGTATTGAACAGTAGGTCCCTGAATAGGTAATGTTAAGTTGACGTATAAGGAGCGATGTATACTCTTATATCCTATCCCAACGTATCTGCTGGGAAATGTTGCTACATAAGAGTTTCCTTGCAGAAAAAGATTAGTATTACTAGCCAAATTAATCATAAGAGATTTAGAATATCCGTACTCAGTTGATGTAACAGAGTCTCCTAAAATTAGCATGGAATAGTAAAATATTGTTAAAGATACAGCTATTATTGTACCCGCTATGATTATTGTTGATAAAACCTCGCTAATAGCTCTCATGTTTTTCGCCTCATGCAACTGGTTGTCCTAATGCTCCTAGGCCTGCTTCGAACATTGGTGATGCTATGAAGAATAACAGTGTTATTAGTGTTAGTATTAATGCGTGTTTGAACCCAGCAGCGACTGAGCCATTGGAAACTTTTCCAGCTACTAGTCCCATGAGGAAGGTGTTAAGAACTATTGCTGGTAATGTGCTTTCTGCTGCTGCATAGTATGCTCCTCCTGCTCCGAACTGTAATGAGCCCATGAATGATGCAAGCATTATAACAGTTGCTGCTGCCAGTATTGCACCCATATAGGGGACTATTAATAGTGTTCTGAGATTCTTTTTCCTTTCTTCATCTATTGCTTCGACACTTTCGGCAAACCATGCTAGATTATCCATTATTTCTACAGTTCCTCCACCGACTTCAATAGTGTCAGTCATTACATATAGTAGAACCTTAGCTCTCCAAACTATGATCTTCTTAAATAAGTCTTGAATAATTCTATTTAATGGTATGCCTAAGCTTAGCTGCATAGCCATTTTCTTTAAATACTTGGTAAAGACCCCATAGTCTCTATTGGATAATTCTATAATGCTTCTCTCAGGGCTCATTCCAGTTTTTCTGATCTCGACGAGGTCTCTTAAAAACTTGGTTATTCCTTGTACAACCTTGTATTCCCTACTAATGATCTCTGTATAGATCGTCGTTGGTAGAGTGGATAAAACCAGTATCATTGAAAAAGCAATTGATAAATCCATGTATCTTGGTAGATTAAATGCTCTTGATGGATAAGTTAATACATAATTTAAACCACTCACAATGAAGCTTTCTCTTAGCGGATGACCCGGTGGAAGAGCAGAGGGTAGGAATAAACCAAATACTATAAAGAATACCATGAGTGGTAGAGAGAGGCCGAAGAACATTATGTATGGTCTATAATCTATCCATGGCTCCTTGTATTGTGTTATGTCTGTTAAATAAATGACGAGGCCAGATATCATTGGGATCATTACGTAGAGGAATAAGAACATTGTTGAACCAGATATACCGAATGAGAGAGTGCCAGCAAATGATACCGTCACGAAATACATTACTGTAAGACTGATCATTGATAGAAGGACTAAGGCTAGATATGCTTCTAGTAGGCCTGCCAGTCTATCAGCTATGACTTTCATCCTAACAATGATTTCTGAGAAGAAGAGTCTTGCTTTCTTATTAAGGTAATCAACGACATCACCACCTGCCCTAACCGTGGTAACGTATCCCATGAGAAGGTCTCTTACTGTAGCACTTGGTGTTCTCTGAGCAAGCATCGAGAAAGCCGTTAACGGGTCTTTTCCGAGAACTCTGACCAACAATATGAACCTCTGACTAAGCTCAGCACTCTTACTAAATACTTCTTTGCTCTTAGTTATTCTTTCAAATGCAGTATACGGTGATAAACCGCTCATCACCATCATGCTAAGATAAGCCGTTGTATATGGGAATTCACCCTCTATACCACCTGCTCTACTACTCCCTATAAGAGCAGGTAAATACACGAGTATTACTAGAACAATAAACGGTATAGGAATGAGTATTGGTATTAACAAATGAAAGCCTATAATATAAAACAATAACGATAAAACAATAACACAAATGCTTGAAACCAATACCGCGAATCCTATAAAGGAAGCATATGCTTCAGGATAAATATGTATGCCGCTTCTTTGTATATCTCTAGGCAAATTAGAGTATATCTTTAATATCCTTTTTCCGAGGCCTTCAAAGTGTTTGTAAACCCAGTCCCAGAAATTCATGACCAGAAAACACCCATGGATTAATTCCAGTATACATCAATATATTTTGGTATGGACATAGATTTATTTATCGCTTTTCACTATAGAATGAAAACAATAAGTGTACTATGTGGTGTTAAATATTTTACTTGGGAGAAATAAAAGTAAAGAATGAATATAATTTGGAGTGATTAGCCGCCATGGAGTCGTTTAAGCGTGTTTTGATAAAGCTTTTACGCCGAGAAACAAGAAGACGACCTCCTGTTAGGAAAGGTCCTGGGGAAGTAGCTGAAGCTGTTCGTACTCTTATTGTTCCAGCAGAGCCTATACAGATAGCTGCTCGTGATCCTAGCTGGAGGATTATTGAGAGTTACTATGTTTATAAGCCTTTCGTAAAAGTAGTTATCGCGGATACACCCGAAGGTCCCATGTATTTTGTAGAGGAATACGGTTTAACTCCGGAAGACAAAGAGGTTCTTGAAAAATTAACTGATATATTGATTGAGGAAATAAAGCCGCCTACTAGGCCCGAGGATATAAAGGATCTTAGAGGATATGTGTTCAGAGAAGCTGAGAGAATAGCTGATAAGTATAGAGAGAAACTAGGACTAGTAGGAGCTAGGAGGATCAAGCTTCTCTACTATATTGAGAGAAACCTTCTTGGATACGGTCCAATCGATCCATTTATGAAGGATCCAAACATAGAGGATATTTCATGCAATGGAGTCAATATCCCAATTTATGTTTGGCACAAAAAATATGAGAGCATACCAACAAATGTAACATTTATTGATGAAGACTATTTGA
>JAMOPC010000505.1 GCA_027064845.1 Desulfurococcales archaeon
CATAAGATTACGATAAAATACGTATTTTCTAGTCCGGAACCTATTAGTTTAACGTATGGATACCATGCTAGATCATATATTCTACAAGCTGGACATCTTGTATTATCGAAATAAATGACATAGAAACCGTCCTTATCGGGTTTGAAGTATTCCCCCTTTGTGCGGACAAGTACCCATTTATCCTTGTTAGGATCATAGATATATATTCCATGAGGAGAATCAACACCTACCATATCTACTTCTATTTTCTTAACCGATTCTTCCTCCATTTTACTACTCCTCTGCTTAATGATTCTAGTAGCTATTTTTTCTAAGAGGTCAAGTAGTTCTTTATCCTCCATTATGTCATCACCTATAATATAAGGATTATGAGAATATACAAGTAGTAATTGTCTCTAGATACTTATCGAATCCTTTCAAAGATGCTTCTTTAAGAAAAGACTCAACCTTATCAAAGGGAATAAGATACGTTCTCGGACAAAGCTTTATACCATTATATTTATCAACTAATCCCTTAGACCTATATCTCCTATTATTAATGGTTACTGTTGTGCCTTGTAACAATTTTAATAGTCTATATTTTATCTTTCTAGGAGTATTATCTGAGATCTTCACGATCACATATTTCTCCGGCATTTTGATACCCTATTCCTTTTATGCAACTTTTGGCATAAAAACCTAAGCAACAAAACTATTTCCTAATTTAGAAATAAAGAAGGAGAATCTATATCATCAAATAGTATAATATTATTCTTCAGCATTCATGGATAAAGATTTCATCCTAGCTTCGACGATTTTCTCCCTAAGTAAAACAGTGTTCTGGTACAATTGGAATAAAATACCTCTTTCAACCTTTTTGTTCGGTTCGATCCTTGATATAAAAGCCGAAATTTTATCAATAATATTGATCGCTTCATCTAGAAGTTTAGTTACTTCGGGGTAGTCTTTATTCTTTGACATATGTTTTTATCACCCTTTTCTACAAGATAATTTTATGTAATGAAACTTAATAAAAGAAAATACTATTGACGAGTGGGTTATAAATTATTTAATGAGCTGTATTGTTTTCATTAACACTTGTTTCTTCTTGGAGGTGTTCTTCTACATTTTCTGTATTAATGTTGGATTTTTTCTTGTAATAGGCATATGTGATCGACACGATTACTACTGCTATGACCGCTAATCCTCCGATCTCAAGCCAGTTTACATTATTAGAGACTATAGATATAGTACTCGTTTTTAACGATATGTCATTGTCCAGTATTATTCCTAGATCAATGTTTTTGGTATCAGCGGGAGCTAGATAGATTACTCTATACTTTTCCTGGGGTATTATTGGCGTAGTTGCGAGAGTTTTCGCGTTACTCTTATACATTATTACTAAGTAGCCAGGCTCAGTACCCTTGTTAGTTATATTGATCATACTACTTCCTTTATTTCCATTTACCAAGATATTCGCGTTAGGGAGACCGCCTGCTAATAATTCTATGTTTTCAGTTTTTTCATAACCATATACTCCGTTCTGTGGTAAGTTAGTCTCTATAGTCTCTAGGAGAAGGGATAGTGTAATGTTTATATTTCCATTGCTTAGAACTGATTCTGAACGATAGTAGAGTGGCTGTAAGAATACTGTGTCTATATAGTATTCGCCTTTAGACGATATTGTTAGATTATAGATTATGTAGGGTATGGTATATTCTAGCTTGTACTTGAAAACATGGACCGGTACATCCTTGTATTTTTCTATTCCTTGGTAACTCATATTATAAAACTTAGTAAATAACGCTATGTTATAGAGATTAGCTCCTAATATGGGATAAAGGACACCGCCGTTAGAAAATCCTGTCTCATATAACTGTTCATAATCGTAGTGTATGTTGATAGTGAAGTTTGAATCGTTTTCATTAAGCGGTGTTGTGGTTGAAGTGCTTGTCTGGTTTCCTCGTATTTCCTTTGATTCAATTCTTTCAATAAATACTGTATAATTGACTGTATTATTTTCTAGTAAAGATAGCTTTGTCGTTAGAAGTGCTTTGAGTTCGTATTTCATATTCATAGATGGGTTATAAATACTCATTTTTAACGAGTACTTGATATAATAATCGCTATTGTCAACGGCATGAACTATACTACTATAGAATGATCCTAGAATTAGTAATAAGGAAATAAATATTACTGTATAGACTTTATTCAATCCAAGTATCCACCATATCAATTTATTAAGTATGGTCAATGCAAAAAATACTCTTGCATATTATTAAACTTATTCCTATCATGCCTAGATCGATTCTTTCAGCTTAATAAACTCCTCTATTATCTTATCACCAGTACTAGTCCCTATTCTTGAAGCACCAGCTTCTATCATAGCTAACGCGTCTAAAGCATGCCTAATTCCGCCAGCAGCTTTCACCTTAACTCTGTTCTTGGCTGATCTATGGAGAAGTGCCACATCGTGAATAGTTGCTCCCCCAGCTATGAAGCCTGTGCTTGTTTTCACATAATCTGCTCCACTTTTAACCACTAGCTCAACAGCTTTAACTTTCTCCTCATCACTGAGCAGTCCCGTTTCAATAATTACCTTAACAACCTTTGCCCCTGATCTCTTTGCCTCCTCAACAACAGCTTTCATATCATTTAATACTTTCTCATATTCTCTGCTCTTGAATAAGTTAATGTTCATAACCATATCTATTTCTTCAGCACCATTCTCAACAGCAATCTTGGTCTCTAATACCTTAGCTTCTGTGAAAGTAGAGCCTAATGGAAAGCCAACAACAGTAGCTAATCTAATAGTATTACCCGCAATTTCTCTAACTTTGCTCAAAAGAGTTGGAGAAACCATTAAGACAGCGAATCTGTATTTCTTGCAGTCATCAATATATTTTTCTAGAACGGAATAATCAGCTGTAGGCTTAAGAATAGTGTGATCAATCATCTTAGCTAGGTCACTTACACTATATTTATCAAGTATATCTACGAAACTCATAAACATTCACCTTAAATACATTTATCTCTATCAAAACTATAATATTCATACTCTATAAATTATGAAATAAATGCATAAGCAATTAATTAATGGGATAAAAATGATACCACGACTATATTTTATAGAAGCAAGATTCTATTCAAAAGAATACATTGGCACTACTGGTTTAGACTTATTTCTAGGGAAAGAATCTAGAAAAGAAATAATAAGATATAAGCTACTTTTCCACGGAATCATTGTACAAGAAGAAGGAACAAGTAATTTAACCATATTGTCTAGTAACGAGAAAATAATGATTCTTAAATCCTATACTGAGTATTGTCATTGGCATAACGGTCCATTAGATAAAAAAGACAATCCCTTAACAAGAGAATATTGTATTAGAGAAGCCATTACAGAAACAGGATACTGCACGAAACACAAGGATAGTCTTAGAGCGATATATACAAAGTGTTTCAGCACATCTGGTCTCGAAAGCCTTAGGAATTGTTGGCTACTCGATGAGAAGCTAAAAAATAAGCTTGAGTACGTGGTATACCTACTCGCATATACTCCGAACAAGTTCAAGGTAGGAACAACTAGGAAATGGAGATTATATGAGAGGATAGGCGAACAACCACATATTGTAGCAACTGTATTATATACTACTAAGAGTGCTGTGAAAGCAAGAGACATAGAGATAAAGACAGGAAAACTAGAAGGATTAACGGAGAAACCTAGGAGAAAACTTAAGGAAGTAATTCAATCACCTATACCCCCTTCATTATTAAAACTAGAGAAAATGAAAGAAAAAATATCAAGAATTATTAATCTGAGAGAATCCATCGAAAACACTATATTTAGAATAGAGCCTTTAACCGAGTTAACATACTATATAAGAGCTAAAGAAAAAACCCCTGAACAATTAGCTGGAAAACCATTACTGATAATCGATTATTATGCTGGCTACTTACTATTATCCGAACCCAACACTAATGAACAATACATAGTTAAAGCAAATTCACTACTACATACATCATCAATAAAACATATACAATAATGGATGAGAAATATGAAATGTAAATACTGTAATAGAAAAGGAGAAATCTTCATACCATATGCTAGACTTACTCTATGCAAAGAACATTTCATAGAATTTATTCAGAGAAAAGTACTAAGAACCATAAAAAGATACAACTTGATAAAACCTGGAGACAAAATACTAGTCGCCGTATCTGGCGGCAAAGACAGTATTACATTACTACAACTCCTCTCAGAGATTAGGAGAACAATAAACTATGATCTCTACGTTCTACATGTAGATCTAGGTATAGGAGAATACAGTAAATCCTCAAGAACCCTTGTCGAATCTTATACTAAACAACTAGGTTTACCCATTATAATATTAGAACTGAAAAAGATCCTCGGTTATACAATCCCAGAAATAGCAAAAAAGCTTAAAAGACCACCATGCAGTGTATGCGGTATTATCAAAAGATACTTATTTAATGCCACAGCAATAGAACTCAAGGCAACAGCACTAGCTACCGGACACAATCTAAATGATATAGCAACCTATATTCTTAAAGAATTCTTTGCCCAAAACCTCACCGGAATCTGGAAGTTACAACCCTATAACGAATCATACGAGGACATAGTAGCAGCACGCATCAAACCCCTTTATGAGACATATGAAGAAGAAATAAGAAAATATGCCGAATTTATGAAACTACCATATATGAAAGAAAAATGCCCATACTATAAACC
Source organism: Desulfurococcales archaeon (assembly GCA_027064845.1). GTDB lineage: Archaea > Thermoproteota > Thermoprotei_A > Sulfolobales > Desulfurococcaceae > JAGHDU01. The sequence goes on from JAMOPC010000505.1 coordinate 4,733, forward strand.
AACAACACTAGACAATGTATTAAAAAAGAAAATAAAGGAAATAGAAGAAGGTTTTCCAGGAATAACAATAGGACTCATTAGGAGATTCATGAAAAACATCGACAAATACCCCAGACCCGAGACTAGTTTCTTGAAATGCAGGATCTGTGGATTGGCATCAAGTAGCGAGAAGTGTAGTTATTGTAAATTAACAGAAAAACTGCTTGGAGAACCCATGGGGCATAAGACAAGAGAATATATCAAGAGCCTTATTGAGGAATTAAGATAAGATCTTCAAGTATGTGTTCTCCTAGCAAGAAACATCTTAAATAACTCATAATTCTTCAATTCATTATAAATATGTTTATTATGAAGCATTATGTAAAGTTCCCAACTCCTAAGAGCAGGACACATATAACATCCTATTCTGTAAAATCCTGCTTCATACAATGGATTTAGGTTTAAACCCTTTGATAATATGTAAAGCTGAACATGTGTACCTCCCCAAACCTTTATAGGTGACACTATGATGAAATCCTTATCTCTTATCCTAGAAACTGGACGAATACTTCTTCTCTCTGATTCAGCATCTCTATCACCTGTGATTACTAGGGTATTACCGCTCATCACTTCTTTGATCTTATTTTCAAGCGCTTCTATTTTCTTACCAGTACACCACCTATCATCATGTGTGGGGAATCCCTTCTCACCCTTTAAAATGAGCGTGTCTATGCCAGCATATGT
>JAMOPC010000506.1 GCA_027064845.1 Desulfurococcales archaeon
AAACAATATTTCTTACTAGGGATTATTCCTTTTAAACCAATTTTTCTCAAAGCTAATTTATAATGCCTATCAATGGGTGCATAATACGTATTTCCATATACATGAAGGAGATATGCATTAATAGATTTCAAACCAATATGCCTTATTCTAAGGAGACTAAGTATTTCATCGAACACATCATATTTTCTCGAAGATGATCTAAATACTTCTAAAAGATCATTCGATATTTCTGTGAATTGCTTATACTGATAAGATCTAATTAACGGAATACATTTGTATGGATTCTTAATACAGTTGTTTTCAAGAATATAATTAATCCATCTTACAGTATTTTTATAATAATCAGTATTCCTTGACAAAAAGATCGTTAAGAATATGATTTTCTTATCACTTATATTGTCGGAGTAAATAAGCGTTATCCTCCTAAACATGTTTTCTAACGATATGTTTAATTTATTCATCAGTTCATCAAATATTTGCCTTGTATTAAGGCCCAAGATCTTCTTATATTCATTAGGTTCACACTGATCAGGTATATTACATTCTATGATATTGTTTTCTTGTATGCATTTTAATCCCTTGCATGAGCCTTGTCTTTTTATAAATACGAGTTTACTATTTATTGATTTAATTTTGAATAAAGGTAATAGGTAAGAATAGTACAGAGATAATCTATAGTCGATGTTCTCCACCTTGATCATCACAATATTGTACACCAAGACAGACTATTTTCCCATACTCAGAGATTCTTCGCTCTTAACCGATCATATTGTTTTTAGATTTTTATCTTTGAATATAGTTTCTTATAGTATTCTTCGACATTGACTTTGATCTTGCCGTTTTTTATATCTTTACGCCAAGCCTCTAGTAACAAGTTATCCATGCCCATGTATTCTGCTGCTGTTAGTAATTTCTTTCCATGTTTCTCGGCGAGCTCGTAGAGTTCTTTCATTTTTTCTTTAAAGTTCTTATCTCTCACAATATGATGGTCTAGAATAATTGTCTTGGCCTTAGTTTTCTCTATCAATTGTTTAAGATTATTCATGCTTTCATCAAATGATTTTTTAGAAACTCTCCACCCCATTAGTATGGTTGGATAACCATCAACTATGATGAAGCTGGGGTTCTTTTCAAGAACCCATTTCAAAGCATCGGGATCGGCTAGATTTTGAACATCTGAACCATGGAGAAAAGATGATCTACCCTTTTTAATATATACCATTATGACTCTGCCAACTTTGCTCCCTACGGGTCCATGCCAGACTGCTGGGGAAAACTCCAATACAATATTTTTGTCTAGCTTTACTTTTTTTCCATCTGCTATGATTATTTCCTTGGCTAGTTCCTTGATGTTTTCATAGAACTTCTTACCCCTCTTCTTAGCTGAATCTGTTACTTCGTCCTCATATGATTTCATATATACTATCTTATCTTTAAAGATCCTCTCATACATTTCCAAATCATCTGGATATGGGTGGTGATCGTAGTGATAATGGGTTACTATTACAATATCTGCTTTCTCTCCTATTTCCATAATCTTTTTCCTAACAATATCTAACGCCTTAAGCTCAGGCTCAGTTGGTGGTAACCCGTATCTTTTAGGGGCAAGAGCGACTCCTGGATCAATTAATATTTTGTAACCATTAACGATTACTAGTGTTGCTTGACTCCTAACACCCATAGAATCAAAAGCTAATGGATAAATCTTCATAGGCATTGCTACCAACCATGTAAAAATAGTATGCCCCGCACCTAATAAAGGAATTAATCTATTAAAACATCTCTGATAAAATTAGGAAACTAAATAGAGAGAAGAGAGGAAAAAATTATTTAATTAGAGAAAAATTACTTCTTACTACCCATTACCATGGCCATAACAGCTTTCTGGACATGTAGACGGTTCTCAGCTTCTTCGAAGTAGAGGCTCTTCTCATAACTGTCTAAGACTTCATCTGTTACTTCTTGTCCACGATCAGCTGGGCCACAGTGCATATAGTATGGTTTACCTGCTTTTTCTAGTCTCTCCATTGTTACGATCCAGTCCTTGAACTTTGCTTGATATGCTTTTGCTCCTTCCTTATCGACTGTTGTGTTGAATGGTGGGAAGAATCCTTTCGGACTCCATGCCTTGGGATATACGAATGTTGCTCCTTCAAATGCCTCGTCCATGTCGTGTACTATCTTGAACTCGCTTCCCCAGTGCTCAGTGAATTGTTTAACCTTTGCGATTACGTCGTCTAATAACTCAAAGCCTGGTGGGTGTGCAATGTATACGTCTGCTCCTAGCATAGCTGCTATTAATGCCACACTCTGTGGAACAGCTAATGGTTTCAAACCACCACTGTAGGCATAGCTTACTACGAACTTCTTTCCTCTCAGATCCTTGGGCCATCCAAGTGCTTCTAGTGCTGCTTGCGCATCAGCTAGTGCCTGGAATGGGTGATAAAGGTCGTCCTCCATGTTAAGTACTGGTATGCTTGACCATTTAGCGAACTCTTGTATGATCTTGTGTCCTCTACCAATTATCCACTTAGCTGCATCGCCATAGATACGAATAGCTATTCCGCTACCATATCTGCTTAATACTCTTGCTACATCTCTGATAGCTTCTGTCTGGTATGGGACCATGTCTTCAGGCAGTGTTGGTTTATAGACTTGGTCTGCTGCAATGTAGATCCCTTGTCCACCTAATTGATATATTCCTGTCTGGAAACTGTTTCTAGTTCTTAGACTCTTGTTATAGAATAGCAAATATAGTGTCTTACCATCTAACCAGTTTACTTTTCTTACTCCTTTATGATACATTTCTTTGAGCTCTTTAGCTGCTTGTAATACTCTGAAGATGGTATCTATGTCGTAGTCTATATTTGCTAACCAGTGTTTTCCTTCGAGATAACCTAGGAACCATGGTTCGCTCATTTCATCCAGCCCCAGACACATGTATATCAGAGCTTATTGTTATTATAATGAGTATTAGGTATAAATTGTCTATGCTGATCACGGCGCGTTAACTATATAGTTTGTCGGACAAAGATATGATTAGACTATAAGAAACTTTGGCTCGTAAAATCTATTTATTAAATGAGATAAGTATAGTGATAAAATATGGATAAAGAAATGAGGAAAATAGTGCCAACAACGATCATAATGGATAATGAGAGACCACATGATCTATTAGAGGAAATAAGTATCATTTACTATTTATTCTCCCAGAAAAACAAGAAGATCAAGAAAATAGTACCCATATATTACCCGTTCTATGTCCTCGAGATCTCAGCCTATAGGTCTCTAGTCTTCGACCCATTTAACGGAGAAAACCTAGTAATAAAATATATGGTTCCAGACATATCCGTCTTATCACCTTTTATAGAAGATAATAAGAACCTATCATCAAAACTCGATGAACTGAACAGCCTTATAAAGAACTATAAGAAAAAACTAAACGTCCACATCTATGAACTTAGAATTGAAAATGTCCTGAAAACAAGAAAGCTCTTAGAAGAGCTCTCAACACTATTCTCAAAAAGCATTCCCAAAGACTCAGTGAGTGGCGTGGTAATTGAAACGAACGAGATAAACAAATACGAGAAAATACTACAAGAAATAAAGAAGTTTTTCAAAACAATCGAAACTTCAGAACAAGACCTTGCAGGGATCTTATCGAGACTTTTCACCAATCTCTCAAGCTATGAAAACATGATAAAAGAAAAATCAAACAAAATCTATGACGAACTCAGCAGAACTGCCGCAGAAACACAAAAGATCATAAAGAATAAGATTAATATATTAAACAAAAAGTTAGCAGAAGACCTTAGAATAGTGCAGGAAAAATACCAAAACCTCATAGACACATACATGAAGAGACTCAGACACATAGATGAAGAAATAAATCATTTAACAGTATTATCTAAAAAAAGTAGAGGCAAACAACAAAAATACTATAAGAATCTAATAAAAAACCTTCTCCAAGAGAAAAAGAAAATAAAGATACTTATTGAACAAGCAGAAAAAGAGAGCAATAAAGAGTTATATCGATTAAAAGATCGATATTCGAGAATGATTAAAGCTGAAAAGAACAGATTAACCCTGATAGAGGCTGAGACTGAGAACATTTTGAGAAGAACAGATAGGGTAATAGAAATTATTGAATCAAAATACGCAAACATATATAATAATATTAATGAACTTATAGAGATCATGCATAAGTATATCAATACACTAGGTCAATATACAATTACATCTCCTCCCCTTGGCGAAGGTATTTACTTCTTACAATCATTCATAATTGTATCCTATAATCATATTGACGTAGTAACACCTCTAAACATAAACCATATATCGATCAGCGGTAATATCTCATATAGATACTATAATGAAATCAGAAAATACCTTCTCAGGAATAAAATCTTTAAAGATAGCTTAAGAAAAGCAGAGATTAATGGAGATCTAGAAAAATATAATTTATTGAAAAACATTGACAAAAAAGACATCGTAGAAACTTTGGAGAAATTAAAAGAAAAATATCCGTTATTTTCATATATTGATTCTAACAAATTAAGGTAAATGAACAAACCATTGAGGGGAATTATGTGCTTTGAAAAGTGATGAAAAAGAGTATTTGAGAAAGAATATTATCGGGTTAAGTCTAACAAGCTTATTAACAGATATTTCTAGTGAATCGGTATATGCAGTCCTTCCATTTTATATTAAGAGCTTAGGGTATGGACGTGAAATAATCGGATTAATCGATGGTGTTGGGGAGTTAACAGCTAGTATTTTTAAGTATTTAAGTGGTTTTATAGCTCAACGTATTGGGAAGCTGAAATTATTAACCATCATTGGTTACTCATTATCTGCTTTCTCTAAGCCCTTCTTTGTCTTAGCTAAACAATGGCCAGAAATCATGATAATCAAAGTTATTGATAGAATGGGTAAAGGAATCCGTACTTCTCCACGTGATACATTATTGGCTGGTAGTGCTGGTAAGAAGTTTAGAGGGAGGGCTTTTGGTCTTCATAGAGCACTAGATACTGTAGGAGCTACAATAGGTCCGTTAATAGCTATTTTCCTACTAATGTACTTTAGTTATGCGGGAGTTTTCTTATTCAGTATAATTCCAGGCTTATTAGCTGTTTTAATATTATCCCTTGTTGTTAAGGATATTGGATATAAACCGGTGAAAAGATCTTCTTCAGCCGAAAAGCATGGTTTTGACTACTTGTTCTGGTTATTTATAATGAGCATCATTATTAGCGGATTAGCTGGTTATACTCAATCATTCCTACTTATTAGATCTAATGAAATCGGTTGGAGCAAGGAGTTTTCAATAGCTTTTCTTGTATTATCTAACTTACTCTATGCTTCTCTTGCTTACCCTATAGGATATATGAGCGATAGATTTGGAGGACATAGGCTTTATCCACTAGTTTTTGTTTTACAAGGTCTTGG
>JAMOPC010000507.1 GCA_027064845.1 Desulfurococcales archaeon
AGACATGTGTAAAACTAAGTCGTACCAAATCTGCTTTATAGGTATTTTTCGGGTGGAAGATTTTGGAGTATGTATTCGAACTTGTGCCATTCAAAAAGGAGGATATTGTGAAAATAGTTTCGAGTAGTAAAGATTTCTTTGATTATTATACTTTACCTGAGGGGCCTGGTGGTTATCCGGGGATATCAAGTATTGCTACAAGTATATATCTTAAAACAGTTTACAGTGTTGAATCTATTCCTCATGTAAGGCTTTATGATCTAAATAGATTAGCTCTGCTTTCAATAGCTAATGCTGTTAAGGAGTTTGAATTACGTGGTTTATTACTTTTGAGAGGAGATAAACCTATTGAAGGAGTAGTTGTGAATGATATCGGGAGTGAAGAGGCATTAATATTACTCAAGAAGAAGGGCTATAGTTTTCCCATTGGATTGTTACTTAGTTTGAATTATCCATTAGAGAGAATAGTTGATAGAGTTTCCATGAAAGCTGATTTTTACTACGTGCTGAACTACTCGGAACATAAATTTGATACATTAAGAGAAGTTAGTAAAGCTGCTAGGAAAAATGGTTCTAAAATATACGTTTTTATATTGTTAGGAATAGGTAAGAATCTCAAGTTGTTCAAGAAATTGGGGCAACCATTCGTTTATCCTGAGGAACTCTATGAGACACTGTTAAAATTAAGAGAGATTGTTGATGGTATAATACTTTCGTCTCCACTAGATCCTGTTCGAGGAGTAAATATATTGATGAAATATGCTGTTTAAGATACTTCTTTTTTTATTATCTTGACAGCTTTTACTATGTTCTTCAGCTTTTCTAAACTAATATTATATGACTTAGCAGGATCATTTGTTTCGTCAATAAGTCCTCCAAAACCACAATCAGCTGAAACTAAGTCTATTCTATAATCTATTTTTTCTATCAGTTTTTTCAATACATTAATGATTTCATATACTGATTCGACTACTGGTTTTTTAGCACTAGCCACTCCAGGTGCTATGTATTTATTGTTTTCTACTAGGAGAGATTTATCTATGGACTCAATATTTCTAGGGTTGTCGTGGAATTCGAAATTGAGGTATTTGATCCTCTTGGTTGTTGTTAGTATTTCGAATAATTTAGGAGATATTCTACCACAAACATGTATACCGTTCTCCTCACCTAGATCATAGAATAATTCGTCATAGATGTCTCTGATTATGTCTTCGTTATATCCGTACAATATCCTTCTTTTGCCAACAATTACTCCTAGTGTTGGTTCATCAACGAATAGTATATTATATCCTAGTCCCTTAAGATACTCTAAATGGTTTCTAACATATTTGATAATCGAACCTAAGTATTCGGGCTTGTTTATAAGTGTCGCTGTTAATCCTATAGAAATATCTTGTTGAACATATATTCTTGAAGCAAGTGTAAATACTCCTGTCACTGGAGCTCTCAACCATTTAAAGCCGAGCTTATTCTCACGTATATATTTGATCGTATATTCTGCTTCAGGTATATGTGGTTTATGATCAATAATATTCTCAATGTCTTTAAGATCTTTTACGAAGTAGAACCCGTTTTTTGAGATAAGGATTTTCTCTTTTACTAAAGGCTCTAAATAAATATCTATGAAACTCCTCAGCTGTGGATAAGGTGGAGCGTCTAGTCCTATTTCCCATAGATCAATGAGTATTTTCTTAATATTGTCGATGCTATCTTCTAATGGAAAGCTACCAACATGACTTGTTCTCATGTTGAGCACCATGTTTTTTATAATAGATAGGTTTTTCCCTTCCCTAAAAGTATTATGATTATATATTTGTGAATACCTTGTTTGGAGATTATAAGATGTGGGTTGTGACTAGGTATGAATGAAGAAGTTAAGGAATTAATGAATAAACTTAAGGAATGTCTTGTAGATCTAGATAAAGAATGTGTCTTGGACCTTGTCAAGAAGTTGCTAGAGAAAAATGTGAGTGCCATAGAGATAGTTCTCGGCCCCTTAAGTGAGGCTATGGAAGAAATAGGGAAGCTATACGAGGAGGGAGAATACTTTATTGCTGAACTGATGGAAGCTGCAGAGATCTTTAAGGAAGCGATGAAGATTCTTGAACCTCTAATTAAAAGTGAAAGTGCTAAGATGCGTGGTAGAAAGAGGATGAGGATTGTAATTGGTACTGTTAAGGGAGATATACATGATATTGGAAAAACACTTGTTGCTGTTATGTTGCAAGCGGCTGGTCACGAAGTAATTGATCTTGGTGTAGATGTTGATTCAAAAACATTTATAGAAGCTATTGAGAAATATAAGCCAGATATAGTAGCTATGAGCGCATTATTGACAACCACAGCTAGGTACATGAGTGAAATAATAAGAGATATCGAGAAAGCTGGTCTTAGAGACAAGGTAAAAATCATTATAGGCGGAGCAGCCACAACGAAGGAGTTTGCTGAAAAAATCGGTGCTGATGGATGGTCTGCTAATGCCATCGAAGCAGTCAGGCTCGTGAACAAGTTATCGGCTGGAAAAGATGAAGCACATGAATAAGTGTAGGAAAATAAAAGTATTAGTAAAGGGATGGGGAGAGCTAAGTGGTTGTAGAGGAGATAATCTAGGAAAGCTTCTCGCATCTAATGGAATACTTCCTCTGCCATGTGGTGGTAGAGGTTTATGTGGTTTATGTCGTGTTAAAATTCTTGCTGGAGAAACCAATGAGTTAACTATTTATGAAAAAATACATGGGATAAAGAAGCCTTGGAGATTAGCGTGTCGTGTCACCGTATATGATGATTTAATTGTTGAAGTTCCGAAGATCTCTGAGATAAAACCTATTGTATATACATTGAACATTCCTATTAAGAATCCGGATCCTTTGATCAAAGAAATACATAGTTATAAAGAGATACAGAAAGAGACTTTCTTGTATAAACAAGAACATTCTAATTCTCTTCATACATTATTGTTTAATGAGAAAATAGTTATGACTTCTCCTGTTAAAGTAAGGAAGATCCTTTTGGTCGATCTGGGTACTACTAAGATAGCTTATCAAGTTATTGATTTAAAAGGTAATATGATTGTTGAAGACGTATTAATTAATCCATTAGTAAGATACGGTTCTGACATAATAACACGTATGTCTTATATACTCGATGATCCCGGTAAGCTTGTTGAAATGATGAATGATCTCCATACTAGTATTGAGAAACTGGCTAGAGAAAATAATGTGTGCTTTATACTATTAGCTGGAAACAGCGTAATGGAACACATATATCTTGGTCTAAGTATTAAGTCTTTAGCTGTCAAACCGTATAAACCAGTACTATACGGTCCCTTCATAATATATACAGGTTCTTATTCAACACTTGTAGCCCCTATTATTGAGGGATTTGTGGGGGGCGATGCATATAGCGAATTAATTGCTTCACTTTATATGAATATGTCAAAGCCTTACCTAATAATAGATCTGGGGACAAATACTGAAGTTATGTTGGTGACTGAAGACAAAATATATGTAACAAGCACACCTGCAGGACCAGCTTTTGAAGGGTTTATTTCCAGGGGATCACATATTGCATTTGGAGGTATAACTCGTGTATGGATAAAAGAAATTATTGATGAAAAACCTGTATTTGGTTATTCATATATTGGTTCTCCTCAGGGATTACTTGGAGCTGGCGTTTTATCGCTCGTAGCTTCTTTATATGCTAAAGGCTTCATCGATAAGAGCGGGAGGTTTGTCAAAGGCTATGCTAACACCGACTCCGGTAAAGCCTTCATAATTGATCATAAGAACAATGTATTGTTTACTCAAAGAGATCTTCGTGAGTTTCAAAAAGCGTATGCAGCTGTTAAGTCTGCTTGGAGAATATTATTGAACAAAGCAGGTGTTAATAGAGAGGATTTGAAATACGTTATCATTTCTGGAAGTTTTGGTTCTGCTCTATCACCTAAGGATCTTATTGTATTGGGCATGGTTCCTCTAAAGGATGAAGAGAGAATAGTTATTAGTGGTAACCTTGTCTTGCTAGGGTTAAAGATCATGGCTTTGAAGAGGGATTACTACTCGAAATATAATGAAATACGAGAAAAATTATACCATATTAATCTGGCTGATGAACCCAATTATATGGATGTATGGGTTAAAGAACTCTATTTTAACTCTTAGCAAAAATCCTCTGTATGTTTTTAAAGTATTTTCTCAATGGATGGTCTCTGCCTATTTTAGCGCCTTGTCTTTTCCAAATATATCCTAGAAGAGAATCAACTAGTGCAACTGATGGAGCAATGTATTTTATTCTACTAACTGGTCCATACATTATGTAGTCGCTCCCTATTATTCTTAGGAAAGAAGCTGTTGTTCCGTGGATGACATGCATTTGTTCTACTCCTACTTTCTTTTTACTAATGGGTCCGAGAGCATTGGCTGGTGCGCATCCCGCGGGGTATCCATAGAGTTTTTTGACTAAGTACACGGTTTCTCCACTTAGAGCAATGCTTGCGGGATCTATTACGACGGCATCTACTAGGATGTTCTTAACACCTGCTTTCTCTGCAAGAGGCAATAGCTTTTCATTAATTAAGGAGAGCCTATTTTCGGGATCTATGGATCTCAGCGGATCTTTCGGATCGAAAGCCATTATAACAGCTGTTTCTATCCCACTATTTCGTATTGCTTCGATTTCTTCTTCGGGGCTATCTATGTATAGTCCATTCGCGATAACTCTTTTACTAATTCCTAGAGTTTTAGCGACTATGTAGCTCTTAGCCCTTATCATCGGATCGGGTGAGTCTAGGAATAATGGGATATCATATTCTGAGACAAAGGACATGATATTCTCCACGCTTTCCATACTTGGCAAAACTACGTCTAGACCAAATACTAATCCATGGTCACTAGCTATATTGATGGCTTCCTCAATCTTCTTCTTAGCTTGTTGTTTATCAAATTCTCCCTTTTCATTTAAGAGGATCTTGTCTCCCAGGTAGAAAATAGAGCCTATTAACCAGGCAGGGTTTTCTCCAGGAAGGCCTCCTAACATGTGTTTCCCTATTCTTATCTTTACTTGCCCAGTCCATGTATCGTACATAGTGCTTATTCACCCAAGAGAATAATGATGGTTTGTTTCAACATATTATGTGAATAGGAGAAAATATCTTATACCACAAGTTTTCTCATCAGCATTCGTTCCCTCAAGCATCGCCCCATTTAAAGGGGCTTCCCCAAAGACCAATTCTCATCATCGAATAATGGATCGGCGGAGTGGGCTATTACATCCCCCTACTTATTCGGGGTTTACGAGTGCGTAACTTCCTCATCTCCTTTTTCAGAATATGCTTATGGAGTCAGAAATAACTTACTATGATTGATTCTGCTTGTCTTACACTATTTTTCTAACTAATTTATCAAAATATTTTGTGTAAACGATTAGGAAT
>JAMOPC010000508.1 GCA_027064845.1 Desulfurococcales archaeon
GAATTAATAGAGACATTTGTTAGGGAAAAAAGATTATTAGTTGATATCGATGAGGATACTAAGTTCTTTAACGAAGTTCTTAGTTCAGAGGAGTTAGAACCGCCAGAAAAGAGAAACTACATACCTGCTAAGAAGAGATAACTCTTCTTTACCCACATCTTTATAAAAACTACTCTCTTGGCCCTTGTATTTTCTTAATATCTTCCAAACAATTTTATCTGGGGTTCCAAAGTATTTTCGAGTAGTATTGTCTTACTTGTTTCTAGATATGTATGGGAGAATATGTGTTATGGCCGGGAGTGACCCGTCCCACGCTCATACTCCCCCGTTACTCGGGGGCGTTGCGCAGGCACCGGGGCACTCGGTTTATTATTGTGTTTTATTGGTTATTTAATGGTTTCCATATATTATTTGATCTCCGTTATAGGTGATTTACTCACTTTAATGTTGAGTGTTGCTTCTGCTATTCCGCTACTGTATCTGGTTATTCTTCTTAAGCTGTCAAACACCATTGTTAGTAGTGTTTTTTCTTGATCACTGATGTTTCCTAGTAGTATTTTATTGAGGAGGGTTTCTTCTATTTCTGTGACTATTTCGTGTGCTTCATGTATTACTTCTTCTGATTGCTGTCTACTGAGTTTATATAATCCGTCCATGGATTTGTTGAATAGATTTGTAATCCTCATTCCGAGATTATAGGTTTCTTCACATAATACACATTCTGGTGGTCTATGGAATGTTCTTCTAGCAATATTGACTGCGTGATCAGCTATTCTCTCGAGGTTTCTAGCGACTATTCTATAGTTGATAGCCTCTACTGGGTTAGATATTCCTAGTTCGTGCATAACTCTTATATCGAGTAGTGCTAGTGCTAATTGTCTCACGATCATGAAGTGGAATCTATCCGCTTCATCGTCTCTTTGTAGTACAGCTTCTGCTAATCCTCTATCATTGTTCTTGAATGCTTCTAGAGCGTCTTTGAGCATATTATTGACTATTAGGTGTAGTCTTCTAGTAGCTCTTATGAGTGGTAGTTCCTTTAGGTCAAGCAATATTTTCATAACGACACTATTGTATGTTTCATCAACAACTTCTACACCAGCTAATTTGATCCTTGCTCTATTCTTTAAATCACTAAGCCTTTTTGCTAAGTCTGGTATTGTTTGGTTAAATGTAATAGTTATGTTGCTGTAACCTGATAAATACATAGCTACTAGAATCCTAAAGATCTGCTCATTATCAACTGCTTTTAAGACTTTGATCTCTCCACTTAGTACTCCTGATTCAAGCTTTGGAGGCGTTATGACTAGTTTTCCTTCATGCTCATATATTAGTACATAATCACCTGATTTAAGACCCATTGAATCAATCCATTCCTTGGGAAGCGTAACTATATATGAAGATGATCCTGTTTTTTGTATTTTCCTCTTCTCCACCATTACTCCCACCACAAATAATATACGTCTATATTCTTATTGTACCAGGTATTATCACATATAGAAAATATAAATACTTCTTAATATACTTTATAGACTCCATATACCAATATACTTGTAAAAAATTATTTATGTGTAATGGTTAGAAATATTAACCATATGTATACGAATAAATAACGTTGTAGAAAGGTGTGTTTATTCAGATAAGTATTTATGAAGGTAATAGATTTGTATAGCCAAGTTCTCTTGTTACCCTGACGAGATCTTTCCAAAAATCAACCGCGTTTCTGTATCTTGTGTTTTCATCTAAGGATAAAGATTTTATAATTACTTTTGCGATTCTAGTATTAATTGTTTTCTTGAGCTCTTCTAATTGTTTCCTATCATAGTCTTCAATAAGTTTTAGTATTTGCTCTATGAATATAGTTGTGTTTATTGTTTTCTTCTTTGAAATATATTCCTTATACATTAATTCCATTTTCTTTGCATATTGAACAAGCTCTGGATTATCTAATAGGAATACTCTTAGAGGAACAGGTGATCCATAAATATACTTCATCGTCATTAAATTAACGAGGATTCTACTATATAGTTTCCTCCCCGTAGCAGCATAGTAGAGAGTCGTTCCTAAAGAATATACGTCGTACGAATAGCTTGTTTTTCCACGAATGAGAGAAATAGGGTCAGCATATTCTGGTGTTGATTTCTTCAGTTCAACCATATGGTCATACAAGTGCTGTAGACCAACATAATCACTTAATAGTGGGGCATAGCCATAGGGTTCTTTTTCGTCTTCCCTCAATAAAATATTCTGTGGCTTAACATCCATGTGGACAAGATGCGATAAGTGAGTTAAGGCTAGAGCTCCTGCAACTCGTAAAGCTACAAATAGTAATTCTCTGTTGTTGAGGGGTTTTTTACGTATTTTTGCGTCAAGGTCTCCGAGATTAGCGTATTCCTCGATAATCATTGGTGGGGCTTCAACATATTCTTCTTGGCTATATGTGTCTCGAAGCATGATAATTGCTCTAGGTTTGAGAATGTATTTCCTATAGTGGATCAGTTGTTCGGCTAAGCCAGAATCGTAACCTTCGAGAGTTAATAATTTCTTAATATCATCCTTTGTTAAAACAGATATTTCTAAGCTGTTAAGGAGACCACTTAATAGTTCTAATAACGCATTACCCGTGGAACCCACAGCTAGGGGTTTTCCATCAACGGATTTCTCTCTAGGGATCTTGATGGCATATCTATGCTCAAACTTGTCTCTACCTAGCAATACGTACATGTATGAACCTTTGTCTGTTATTATCTTCTCCAAATAGATATCATACACCAGTTTGTTAAGCCATATATGTGGTGGTTTATCTCTTAGTTTTTCACTAATACTTTTATGTATATGGACTTTTAGGGGATCAGGTAGATCATCTATTAAGAGTGTGCCTATACTATATCTTACCATTGGATTATTTGGATAAACTTCTTTTACAAGCCTATTATATGCTATTCCTCCAGCTTCTTGATGACCAGTGCCTTCCTCATATATTATGGAAACAATTATTTTTCCTGCTAGAACAGCTCTAAAAACCCAGCTTTTTTCAATCGATTTAATAACTGTGTATAATATTGAATTATTTTTAACTGCTTCAGTGCTTTTCTCAATTATCGATTTTAATGCATTTACTAGTTTTTCTCTCTTATTAGCAATAATGATTTTTTGATGAAGCAGTATCTTTGATAATACTACCGGATCCATAAATATTTTACTAGCTTCATCTATTTGTGTATATGCTCTAAGGCTTACCACTCTACACACCACTTATTTGCTATTATAGTTTCACTTGCATTTACCAAAAACCCGGTAGTACTATTTTCTTCGATGATAATACCTATGAATTTATTGAGCTTACTCTTCTTTCAAAGTAGCTGACAATATTGTTAAACCGACAACTATTTCGGTGTTATTACTTATTTTCTTCGGGCCCTTCCCCTTAATATCTTCATTATCAACAATTGTTCCATTGGTACTGTTTAGGTCTTCTATATACCATTCACCGTCTCTAAAAAATATTCTAGCATGTCTTCTAGAGATATAGGGATCTGGTAAGACGATGTCATTTGTAGGGTAGCGGCCCAAAATATATTCTCCAGGCTCTAGTGTCCACTCTGTTTGAGGCATAAAGAAATTACTTTTAACCACCTTTAATACTAGGATTGGGGCATTCTTTATTTCTTCTCGCTCCTTCTTCTCTTCTTTACTCAATTCTTTCACCTTTTTTTCTCTGTAATATATATAGACTTACTAGTAATAATTTTTGATATTAAGGAAGCGATTTCTCTCGAGACATCAGGTGTAAGACCTTCTCTCTCTATTTTCTCCCTTATACTCATCGTTTTTGAAGTAAGACCTACCTCGCCGAGTTTTACGGTTGCTTCTATTAGTTCTTCTAGTTCTTTCTTTAACTTCTCGATCTTCTTGGTTTCTATTGATTTTTTCATTTCAGATATTATCTTTATTGTTTTTGTCTTAGCTATAACGTTTTCATCAAGCCTTGTTTTAGCAATTACTTCTTTTGCAGCCGTTTCGAATCTTATACAATAAGGTTTTGTGAATTCATGCTCATTTGTTTCTGGATTAATGTATGAGAGTATTATATCAGCTGCTTTGATTATCTTACGATTTCCTGCATTTAGGATTATTTCTCCTACTATATCGTGTTTTTCTCTGTAATAGATATTACCTAGTTCTATTTCAATGTAATTTCCTAAAACTCTGTATTCTTTATTATAGATCTGTATTTTTGCATCATCATAGGTTTTAATAATTAGCTTGAGGTTCTTAGCACTAATATCTCTTGATACAACAACGTATTCAGCAAGGATCTTTTTGAGAGATTTTATGGAAGAAATATGTTCGTATATACCGTTTAAAGTCATAGCCATTCTCAATAATAGTCTCTCGTTATAATTTTCACCAACCCCTATAATCGCTACATTCGGTGAGAATTGTTTGAGTTCACGTACAGCTTTAATTATTGTTTTTATGTTTTTAGGGCCTACAGTTGGTTCCCCATCTGTTATTATTACGAGGTTTATGTTAGATATTTTAGTTTTCTTTATGAAAGCTTCTATTTTTTCTCTGATTTTCTGAATTGCATTGAATATATTGGTACCACTACCTAGTTTTAGTGATGCTATGAATTTTTCTATTTTTTCTCTATTATTGTCAAGTATTGTTGGTGGTTGTTCTTCTTCGAACTTGCTCGTAAAAGTATAGATTGCTACGTAATCTTTGTCTCGAAGGAGCTCAAGAATACTTATAGCGGCTTGTTTTGCATAGAATATTTTTTCTCCATCCATTGAAAGGCTCGTATCTATTAAGAGAAATAATGCTGTTGGTGGAGCTGTTGTTGATACACCTTGGACCGTTATTACAAATGGTACTACGTCTTCAGTACTAGATAAGACTAGTTTTCTCGCTGGGTAGAAATTCATACTAATATAATCCAATAAGTACACCTACATAGAAAACCCCTATTTCTCTAGTATTTTATTCTACAAAATAGTTTATATAAGTAGGTTTATGGATAGTTATGGTTTTTGAATAACAAAGTATATTATTAGGCGGGCTCCATGTCTAATGGCAAAGATCTAGAGAAAATAGCTTTCAAAATAGCTGGTGAAGCAGCTGGTTATTTGAGAGACCTATACGGTATAGAAGAATTAAGCACTGTTCTTGGTAGAGGAGCTTCTGGAGATACTACTAGGAAAATAGATGCATTGATAGAGGATTTCGTGATTGAGCTCTTGAAGAATACTGGGTTAAAACTCCACATAGTTAGTGAGGAAAGAGGAGTAATTAAGTCTACTGATGAACCAGAATATCTTGTCTTAATGGATCCATTAGATGGTAGCTTGAACTATACCTTGGGAATACCAAATGTAGCGGTTTCAATTGTTTTCTATAAGCCAAGTACTAATAATATCTC
>JAMOPC010000509.1 GCA_027064845.1 Desulfurococcales archaeon
AATGGTTCTTATTTTAGCGTATACTTCGTTTGTGGATTTGTCTCGTTCAAACGTTATTGATACGTGTTCTGTTCTACCACTCCATGTGATCTCGTCTTCTACGATCTCCTCGATACCCGGGATATAGGCAAGTACCTCGTATTGTTCCTCGTATGAACGAAGAATTCTTTCTTCATAGCTTTCAACTCTTAGTGGAGAACCAGTATAATATGCCCTAAGGATTTCTCCAACCTTCTCTATCGATACATTGCTTGCTACATCGCCTGATCTGTCTCCAACATAGAATATATCGTATTTACCAATTTCTGGGGTAGCAGATATAGACAAGCCATTACCGCTTTCATCAAGCACAGTAATTGTTGGAGGACAAAGCTCTTCCTCACTAGCCTGAAGCAGGTATGGTGGAAGTCTATTAATTAACTGTATTACTTCATCATATGATAAATAGCCGAAGAAAGGCGAATCATCATAATCCCCTGTATACTTGAAATCACTACTTATACCCTGTCCATAAACTTTAAACCTACTATACGTGGATCATGACCCCTAATTCATTATTAATTATATCTCTATAGAGTGTTCGTAATAAAACTTACTAAACCAGTTATCGATACAAATAAAATCATAGGAACGAACACATTATCGATCCATAGTGAATAAGTGAATAATTCATTAGAATATTTATTGGCATGGGAATTAATTATGATAATTCTCTTATAGGAGTATCCAATAAGTTTCAATGGAAGATAAAAAAGTCTCACTAATTGATTTTAGGTGACGATTGATTATCATGATGAAGAATCCATAATATATTGTTTAATGATTTATAGTTCTCATCGATATTAACATATTTGAGGGAAAAAGAATGCCTATTGAATTCAAGATCAAGTATGATAAATACGCTGATGCTCTCTATATTAAATTCAAAGATGGTAAAGTTGTTGAGTCTGATGAAATAGCTCCAGGGATAATAGTTGATCTCGATGAAAACAATGAAATCATCGGGGTAGAAATTCTCTGGGTTTCTAAGCAAAAACTTGATCTAACAAAACTTCTCCTCGAAGGGCCTGAAGCATTGGTGGCTACAACGTGAATATAATTTATACAATGCATGCTCTTAAGAGAATACAGTAGAGAGGAATAGATAAGAACCTTATGACAAGTACCTTAAGGTTATTGTAGGACTGAATGCTATATTAATGTTCCTTGAATTAGTTTCTACGCGTTCACTTGTTTCCCCTATTCTTCGGAATACCTTAGTGATACACATATTCCTGGGAATCTTATTTGCCATTGTATTGCTTGTTTTAAGAGAGAAATTATTCAAACTAATAACATCATATTATCAAAAGAAATGATAAAAATAGTTTTAAATGATTGGTATGAAAACTAATGATTTATGTGAGATAGATACATTATTCCTTCTATATTGGGAAAATCATATAATCTCCACGGATAATAAAAAGTCGTTTGCCTATATTTAAAGATCCAGCGTATATTACTATATTGAAATAATTCATTAGGACCTTTAATATTACAGTCTTTAGGGAGAGATTGTTGACAGAGATCGGTAATAGAATTATTATTGACCCTAGAATTATGGGAGGTAAGCCTATAATAAAGGGAACTAGAATTCCTGTGTATTTTATCCTAGAGCTATTATCCAATGGTTGGAGCATAGAAGATATTCTAAAAGAGTATCCTCATCTCATAAGAGAAGACATATTAGCAGCGATTAGGTATGCGACTGAAAACAATATAGGTAAAACCCATTGATTTGAAACCATTTTATTCATAAAATAAATTAGAATTAGAAAGACATATTCATTCATAACAGTAGCGAATTATCATCTTAGCAATCATTAAGAGGATTTTACCTATTGGTTTTCTTTTAAGGTATTCTTTTAATACTTCGCATGCTTTATCCGATTTTATTCGTTCATAGTAGTTGATGTTTCTGCAGAGTATAGGATAATATTTACACAGTAGGGCTTCTTCAATATTCGGATCAAATATTATGGCTATTATGTTCCGTTTATGTTTGTGTTCACCAAATAATATTGATTCCCCGATCTTTGATATTTTAAATTGAAAGTCAATGTATTTTCTTGAAACACCTTTTTCATAGTCAATGATCGCGATTAGGAGATCATCAGTCTGAGCAGCATATTTCTTAATTAATTTAAGGATTTTATCTCTTCCCAGCCTATAATTATGTCCTATATAGATCTTTGAGTTCTTCATAATATTTTGGATATAGTTTCTTAGCTCTAGTGCAAAGCATCGATTGGCGTAGCACTCTGCAATTAGCTTCAAATATATTTCACCTTAGTTTTGCAGAAATTATTGTTTTATAGCATATTTTTGCAAGATTTCATTTGGTGGCATGAATAATAGGTCTTCAGAAGTTATCAGTTCTTCTGCAAGCTTGTTTACGTCGATCTCTATTATATTTGTTGAACCCAGCTTATCTCTCATAACGTAGTATGTCTTAACGTCTTTTAATCGATCCCATAGGGCAGATACAAGAATAGGGTTGTGAGTAGTAAGGATCACATACATGTTCTCAGCAGCTTTAACAATATAATCAGCCAACAAGTCCGTAAAGAATGGAAAAACATGAGCCTCTGGTTCCTCAAGCATAATTATGAATCTCTTCTCTAAACCATATAATTTCACATAATTAATCGCAGAACGTAGTGCAAGTAAGTAATAAAGCATTCTAAATATCGAGTCAGATACGCTAGTAACATCTACTTCCACATCATAATCAAAAACAATAATACTGCCAGACTTAGATACCTTAACTTCTACTTTCTCACCTAGTTTTTCAGCAATTATATAGTTAAGATTAACTATGATCTCTTGTGAACTCTTAGCAATAACCAACGCATTCCATCCCAACTCGCTCAAAATATGCTTCGGCACATTCCTAGTCATCATGTTCCTTAAACGTAAATGAAAACCGCAATGTAACGAATCGGGACAGGAGGATAATGTTAATCCATAACGATCGTATCCATAAACTCTAGCTTCAATCAACATTTTATTCTCAATTTTGCTTGCAATATTTAATCTATTAATAATATTTGAAACACTGAGATGCATATACCTCTTAAAATCAAAAAGTATATCTGTATCATTTATGTGAATCTTTGGTTCTCCTTTCTCATAAAAAACTTTTAATAACATTGATGCTTGCTTATCCTCTATAGTAATATTAATGGTTGAAGAGAGATCCTGGTACCTAAATAATTGCTCTACATTTTCGATTCTTAATACAACATTCAATGGTTCAAGGTTTCCAGTATTATTATCATATTCATTGCTAAGTTGCAAAAATCTATAAAAGTATCCTATAAAAGCTAATGCATCTAATATATTGGATTTACCGCTTGCAGGCGGCCCAATTAAAATAGTTAAAGGAGCTAGCTCTAATTCAGCGTTTTTAATACTTTTAAAATTTTCAATTTTTATCTTCAATATTTCCACCGTGTAAAAATAACTTGTTTGTCTATGTATATTGTATTGTCTTGTTTCTCGTATTTAATTATTAGTTGTTAAAACCTATTACAATAGGTTATTTTCAGCTTCTTTACTTGATTTTTATTTTGATGAGTAGAATCCTTGAAACACCTGGGGGTAGATCATTTATTCTTTTTATATTTTTATCTAGTCTCATTTAATTGTTCATAGATACAATATGAAAATGTATAAGTAACACATACTATTTTTTCATTAACATTTTCATCAAAATATCGAACTTCAGCTAATAGATTTTCTTATCGTTGTAAGGTTTTTATTTATATTTGGCTTAATCGTTTAACGGTAGTTTTAATTTTTATAATCTTGGTAGTGATCTTTATATTTGGGTTGATCGTATTGTGGTACGTGTAGGATGAGGCGTTTGATTAATTATTTTGTTTTTTAGCTTTTGTCACGATTCCTCCGATCATGTATAACTTGTTTGTGTATCCTATTAGTGTTGGTAGGTTGTTATTGTATATTTTTATATTGTTTCCCCTAGTATTGATAGGAGTTGATCTAGGGCTTAACGAGCAGATATCTAATTGAATAGATAAACGCTTAACACGTAAAGACTCAATAATAATTCAAATATTAATAATAGTCATGGGGCTTATCACTGGGACTATATTGGGTATATATTATATGATTAGCCAAACAAGCACCAGTATGCAGAACTATATCATTGAAATATATGGTGTAGACATAGATACATTATCAATATACTTAGCAGTAATACCGATAGCAGCCTATGTGATCTACTACTATGCGCTATATCTATATAACTACATTGTATCCAAGAAAACAAATAACCAGACAATCACAGTAAAACAAAAATCCTTTTACCCAAGTAAAATATCTTAGTTATAAACAGAGTATGAGACAATAAGGTAATTTTATGAATGAATGATATTGAGGTGCGTATTGGGTGAATTTTAGGGAACTGGTAAGTTATCTTATAGCTTTTTCTTCTTCTCTAGCTATTCCCTTCCTATTATATGATTTGTTTAAATACCCTATAAATACTGGGAGAATTCTATTATATACATCATTATTGATTGCTTTGATCCTTATAGTGGTAGATCTGGGATTTAATGAGGTTTTATCCCAGTGGATTAATAAGCGTTTATCATATAAATGGTCACTAATAATATCTTCTCTAATAATAGTGGTAGCATTCGCCACTATATCGTTATGGAGTATAAATTATGCAGTCACGGTTCTGAAAACAAGATATACCAGGAATAGTATTGGAGAAATGTATCCATCAGACATAGGAGCATTATACATAGCCTGGATACCTCTAACATTGTATGGAATATATTGTATCGCACTATACATATACAATCACCACGTCAAAAAACAATTTAACCATCAGCTGACAAAACATCCATAAGTCTATAGAAAAAATACGATTTTTTCCCAGACTCTTAACTACAATGTTTTCCATACAGTTCTTTTATTCAAATATCTTCTGCGTATTTGTTATTGTAAAGAGTCAACATATCTTACTCTGTAATACTACTGTTCCGATATTACATTAATTTCCTTATGTTAGACTATATAAGTGAAATGCATGGTATAGTTTATCTTACATATATGTTCTAGATGATTTGCTTATTTTTGCAAGGTGTATTCTTAGCTTTTTCTCTGGTGTGAGAATAATTAAAAAGTTTATTGATAACAATGGTAATGCATATACTAATGCTAATGATATAGCCAATGCATTCGTGGTTATGTGCCAAATAGATATTATAAAACGTAGTATAAGGGGCTGTATTAATGAAGTTATCAGCATTATTGAGAATCCAAATGTCGAACCTAGCATTAATAATATACCCGTTAGTTCAGAAACAAGTACGGCTATAAGAAGT
>JAMOPC010000510.1 GCA_027064845.1 Desulfurococcales archaeon
GAATAATATTCTATTTCATTCATCGTAAAGAGAGACAAGTTCGATCTTGCCTTTTTTCTTGTCTCTTTCATACTCTTTTATGGCTTCTACTTCATCTGGGAGAGGCTCATCTATACCAAGAAGACGTTCCTCTAATAAAGCCTCAATACGCTCCAAAATGACTTTAAGTTTACGTATTTCCTCATATACTTGTTGTCTCTCCTTGTTTATAGACATGAAACCACCAAATCTAAATTACTTATTTTGTGTTTTGTATATACCAGCATTAATAATTTGATTTCCAAATCACTGATTACGCTGAGAAGAAAATAAGAAGGTTAATGAACTATAACATAATATGGTAAGAGATTACGCCTAGTAGTGCTATAAGAATTCGCATATCTAAAAATGCTGTGGAAGAATTATTCGGGCCTAAAAGAGTCAGTATATCTAAGGGTATTGACGAAATCCTTGATAAATATTCTGAGAGAGTTAAAGACGATGTATTGAAAGAGTTCCTCAAAGAAAGGAGGTAATTAAATTAATGAACCTAGTAATTGATGTTTCAGTATTTATTGATAGACTCTTTATCTACGATGAAGAACGTAGTAGAAGAGCACGTAGTCTGTTCAAACTCATTGGTGAAAAGAACTTAATATCTTTGAGTCACAAGTCTTCGGTATAGAACTTGTCTCTCAATTAGTTCGGAGAAAACCCAGAGACATAGCTAAGGAATTATACAGTAAAATAATGGAAAAAGTTATCGTTATTGACGAGATAGAATATGACTCGCTCCTAGATATCGCCTTAACAACGGGTTGTAGAGCCATAGATGCATTTTATATAGCAGTAGCCAATATTATTTCTGCTATACTGGTAAGTGCTGACAAAGCAATGGTTAATAATGCGAGAAAATATGGAGTAGAAGCATACTATATCCATAACTTAAACGATTATAATTCTTTAGTATCGAGAATTAACCAAATTATGACTTAACCTCCAATAAACCTCTACTTGACCTTTTAACACTATTCATATAACTATCAGTTATGTAAGGTTACAACATTTTTGTATTCTGTGCAAGTAATCATTATATATTATTTTGAGAGAAACGATGAATTATTCGAGATATAGAAGTATGTATAGTGCTGTGCTAAGTAGTAGTGAGGTTATTGTTGCTGGTGCTAGGTATTTGTAGCTCTTAGTAATGTTTACTCCATAGTATTTTGCACTATATATTAAGCATAGGTGTAGTGGTGAGGCAATATATGATATATACGCTGAAACAAATAATAAGGAGGCTATTGGTGGTGTTAAGTCTATTATTCTAGCAATAATTGGTACTGATAAAGCAATACTTGTAGTATTAACACCTGTCACAAACGAGAAAATGGCTGGAACCAGTACTACTAGTATTAATGGGTTAACGTGTTGTGATATAGAGACAAAGCATCCAAGGTCTAAACCCATCAAGGTCTTTCTGAGAAACATAGCGGAGAAACCAATCATGGCAAGTTCTATTGTTTCTCTAGAAGAGATTATCCCCAGTAATGTTTTGGGTGTAGAGCCTGTCTAGATATAGAGTATTGTTATACCAGTAGCTATGCCTATGACCATTGATAACCTATTCAACGGTAAATTATATCTGTAATCAATGAAGGGGCTAAGGATTAATGCTATCGTTATAGAGGCTATGATTGCGAGAAAAGCTTTAGCAAAACAACTCTATTGCCGCCGCGCAAGGTTTTCCAGCTAATAGGTTGTCGTTGTAAACGCGTTAACCCAATAACGTATCCGACAACGATCATTATAAGCATAACTGGTAACTGCATCTCTATCAAGCTCCAAACACTAGTCCCAGTAAGAATAGATGTCAACACCAATACACTGCTAAGGGGATATACAACGAATATAACGTGACGGAACCAGACATTAACAAACAATTTCTTAACCCTATCAATACCCAAATACTCACCAACCTCATCAACAATGGGAGCACTCATTAAAGCACCTCCAGGAACAGGGAGGAGACCAAGTATAGCGGGTACGAGCACAGAGACGAGTCTAGGCCTACCAATAACAAGCATCAACTCCCTACCAAGATCCTTGATAGCACCAGAAACCCTGTACAAGTAGACAAAAACAGCTATCAAATACATAATAACCACAAGATCCCAAGTATTAGAATCACCAAGAGTATTCACGAAGACCTCATAAACATTAGGTAAACCACCAACAAGAAAAGATAACAAGAAACCAGAGAAAACAAAGATCAACCAAACAGGAATTCCCAGATAAAGCATAACCAAAACAACACCAAGCAACACTAATAATCCAAAACAAGCATCCAAGACTTCTCCCTCAACAATTTTATACACAGAAAAACAGTATTAGATAAAATATTAAGAATCCTCGATGAAATAAAACTAATAAATATTTATAATAGATACTAACCTGATCTCTCTACTCTAATATAAAATGACATTGTTGGTAATTGGTAATTATTTTCATCGTATATATAAATAGTTTTAGATTTATAGATATAAACAATTATCATGTATTCTTCATCATGCGGAGTTTCTATCCTAATTTCATTAGTACGAGAGTCACTCGACGCCGTTCCCCAGCCGATGCCGACATCGAATGGGAATGATTCAGCCCATTCGGGCATTTCTGTTAAAAATGCTGCCATTAGTCCTATCAATCCTATACTTAGATCAGCGTCTTTATAATCATCACCATTGTAATCATAACGAAGATAATGACCTATTTTCGTCTCAGATTTATAATACTCTGAATGACCTAGTAGATAGTTCCAGTATTTTTCAAGCCATCCATAGCCATCGATATCATCGTCTAATTCGAAATCTGTTTTCGCTACCCATTTACCGTTTTTATATTCTGCGTCAATATCGATAACAGTCATATTTGCAGTTACATCTGTTGCTGTGTAATCGTCGTCATCTATTAATCCACAAATACCAATAGCCTCGTACTTCCTATACGTACCAGCAAGTCCAGAACCATAAACACCTACAGCAGCTATAAAGTCATTAGTAAAAGTATTCTCTGGATCTCCTGTATCGTATACACGATTATGGAATCTCGTCCATTTATGAAATTCATACTTATAATAAGAGTTATACAGTACTAATTCTGGACTATTTAACCCAGTTATTTTCGCTGATACGAACAATTTAAACCAAGTATTCTTAGTATGTATATAATCAAATGATAAATCTATATTCTTGATATATATCGGAGAAGTAGGAGGAGTATCTTGATCATATACACTATAAGCAATTAATATTGGTACTAGTTTGTGTTGGAATGTATAGTGTGTTTTTTCTAGTACCC
Source organism: Desulfurococcales archaeon (assembly GCA_027064845.1). GTDB lineage: Archaea > Thermoproteota > Thermoprotei_A > Sulfolobales > Desulfurococcaceae > JAGHDU01. The sequence continues at coordinate 3,337 of JAMOPC010000510.1, forward strand.
ATTTTGAGCAGTAGCAGTGGCAGAATACTTCGCCGCATTGTAGTATTACGCATCCTTCATCTATTTCATTGTTGTTGCTCTGTGTTTTCTGTTGTTTTGGTTTTTTGGTTTTGTTTAGGTTGATTATTCTTGTTGGTTTGTATTTCTTCAAGTCGATTTTGATTTTTATGTTTGGTTTGTATCCTTTACTTATTAGTTCTAAGCTTAGTGGGACGCTTTTCAGTATACTGTATACTTTATATGCTGTACTATTGATTTTCACTAATACATCTATGAAGAGGAGAGTGCCTGCTTTGAAATACTTTATACCTCCTCGTTTACTAATCCACTCCTTACCACATCTCTTAAAATTATCCATCACGTGTTTCGAGAGATAAGCTACGCCCTGCCCCGAGACCCTGCCCACGTAGAAGAGTCTAGCATTAGGTAACGCTGTATATATGTTGATAACCATAGGATACGGTTTCCCATTCTCGTCTTCCACACTAATACTAGGTTTAGAAAGCTGTGAATAGATATATTCGATTCTGATATAATTGCTGATTTCATCTATAATTAGAGTCTTTTTAGAAATAAGTATTATTGAGTTGATAATCGGAAGGCAATATGATAACAATAATATTGATATAATTATCATTACTGGAATACTTCTCTGAACATTCATTGTGATATACTCCTTAAATACGTTTCATTATCTGATTAACAATATATTTTACGTAATCATTTTATTTTATACTTATAAAGGGATCGAAAGATCTATCATAGGAAACTTAAAAATACTTCAATTCGAAACTTACGTGTACAGTAAATATTATTTAATGTTGTATTCTTATCTCATAAGTTTATTCTAGTATTTTTCCTTGACAATTACATTGATCTTAAATACTGAAACTGGTAAGCTATACTCATTATTGTCGAATAGATATTTGATCTTAGTTCTATGTATTTCTAGGGATATGTTGTATGAGAACAGTAGACTATATGGTGTAACTATATGAACCTCATCAATTATTAAGCAGGTGCTCCTGCATTTCCATCCAAATCCCACATAATGTGGGAAATACTTTGCCCAGTCTGGCTTCTTTCCTAAATAAGCTGATATTAATTCAATCAGTCCTATACCCATTTTAGCACCTTTATACAAATATCCTTCATAAATATAAAACAAGGAAGAAGAACTTTTAGCAACTTCTACATCAATAGTGTTTTCCTTGAGAAACACTATGTATTTTTCAAGCCAGTCTTCCCCATTAGTAAGATTATCGAGTAATGGAACAATATCACCGATCCAAGAATCTTCTCTATATTCTAAATCCATGTCAAGAACAGTTAGGTTAGCAGTAGTATTTGTTGGGGCAAGAATCTGATCACTTACATACTTAGTGGTAGTTATGGCTTCATATTTCCTAAATAAACCTAAGAATCCAGAACCATAAAGAGCCAGTGCGGCAATAAAGTCCTTTGTGAAAACTAGATCGTTCTTTCCTACATATTCTTTTATATTCTTGTTATAAAATATACCAAATACTTCTTTATGAAGATGTGAATACATATTATTTATTAACAACTCTGGTTCATTTAATCCAGTAATCTTAGCTGATATGAAAATAATAAACCAATTATCATCCGAAATATTTATGATATGGAACAGACGGAGCTCCATAATATGGCCTTCTATGTATGGTGAAGAGAACTGCTCGTATATGTTATAAGCAACTAGGAACGGTAATGGTATGTGACGAAATTTATAGAATACATTTTCTAAAATCCATCTGGAACAGTAATAGAGATTGTAGTGTGAACCATATTTTATTGTTATACAATTATTATAATAGCTATTATTAGTTCCTGATATTTCTTCAATATTTATATTATTAATCTTGTTTAAGTTGATTATTTTTGTGGGCTTGTACTTAGATAGATCAATTCTGATCCTTATTTCGGGAACGTATCCTTTTTGCAGTAATTCCAAATTAAGAGGAGCTGATGCTAATAAGCTGTAAACCCTATAGTTATCAGTATTTATTTTGTCTAGTAGAT
>JAMOPC010000511.1 GCA_027064845.1 Desulfurococcales archaeon
CTTTCCATATTGGTTTAACTATTGTGTTTATTTTATGGATTTTGCCCGATAATAATTTGTAGAGTAATATTAGTTTGTATAGTTCTTCATAGTCTCTTAAGGAATCGCACTTGTATTGAATCGATATTGTTATTGTAGAATTGTTTCGTCTTAATCTTATTCTATCTTCATAGCATTTTGGTAAACGAAGGACTGTTTTGAATGATGCATGTATATTTACTAGATTCTGTATGATATTTTTATAGATCTCTTTGATCTTTAGAAATGGTTTAATCCAATGATCGCTTCTTAGCTGATACCCTAAAACCTCTACATTTTCACCTATAACTCTTGAAAAAGAAATATCGTGAACTCTTATCTTACTCATATCTATTCTGAACCTAGCCATGTTCTGCAAATCGTATAGGTCAATATATTTCAAAGGATGATAAAGAGAATAAATGCTGAGAAAAGACACACCTACATCTACATTGTTTAAACTTGGACTAAAAACCCCGAACTCACAAATATTATCAAAGCAACCATTAAACCAAAAATCTAGAACCCATCTGAGTATACCATTAGCTTGAATACGTTGAACAGACTGGTTCGTTTCTAAATATAAGATCACGATGTATAACAATACATGGTCCCATGAATATTCAATCATATTGAATTATTCATAAATATCTTTAATAGATTTAATCATTATAGAATTATAGATTGGACACACCTAAGTAAAAATGAAGCCTAGTGATGTTTAAATGAGCAAGTTGTTAGTATCTATTAAAAACCTAGCTATTGTCAAAGAATTCAAAGGAACAATTGGACCAATAAATATATTTATCGGGCCCAATAATTCGGGAAAATCCCTCCTTTCAAAAACTATTATTCATTACCTAAGCGGTGGTACCTGGTTTTCGGAATTAATCAATGAGATTAGGAATGAGTATCCATTCAAATTCAGTATTAACCCAGACCCATTTAAAACAGGGGAGTACAAGATATATTATTTACCAGATCTACGTATAGTGATTAAGCTTTTTCATGGATTTAATATTGAATTAGAGGATATGATGGAATTTCTTGAAGAAAATCTGCGAAACACAGAGTATGATTTTGTCTTAGATTATGTAAGAGAGAAAATAAGTAAGATGAAAAGATATTTATGGTTCAGTGTGTTTGAAGACTATGCACAAGCAAAAAAGTCTATGATGCTAGATATTGCTTCCGAACTCTACCAGATCTGGAACAATAATGTAAATAATACATACAATCTACTCTTACAGGATAAAGATCGTTATTTTCTGTCGAAGGAGATGCTACAACCTTTACGAGTAGATATAGTTGACAAAAAATTATACGTATATGATAGTATTCAGAATAAGGAAATAAGTAGTCTAAAACCAGAAGCTTTATCGGGAGGCGTAGCAGCGTATTTTATCATAAACTGGTTGATAACAGTTCTTAGCTCATTAGATAAAAGAATAGCCGTATTCATAGAAGAACCAGAAAACCAGTCCCATCCAATGCTTCAAATAATGATGACTGAATTCATATATGAGGCTACAAAATTCGTGATAAACAAAACAAATAAAACAATCTACATATTTATAACTACTCATTCAGATTTCATTATAAGATCAATACAAAATCTATATATTAAAGACCTAGAAAAAGATGAAAAAGGCATCCTCAAAGACTTTGTTACAATATATTATCCTCTCTATGATAATAATTTAAGAGGATACAGATTCATTAAAGCAGATCCAACAAAACCACAAAGAGGCCTTGTAGATTCAGAAATGCTCGTATGGTTAAAGTCTCCAATAATGGAAGTAGATGAAATAAAATAATATAGCCTTAATGGTAGAAAAGTCATGGCAACGAAATATAACCTTCTATTAGATCCATATTATATTCATCACATAAATTCTAAAAAACCAATTTTCGAAGACAAAATTAGAAACTCTTTACAATTACATAGTTTCAGGATAAGTGATAAGAATATACTATTTCCTAAAAAACTATATAGATATATTTTAGAGAACAAGAGGGATATTATTAAGCGTAACAGAGAATTATATGGATGCTTTAAAAAAGCTGAAAGACTAAGCAAATCAAACATTAACGTGATCTGCATTTCTAAAAACCCTAAACAAGTAAAAACAAATATTGTCAAAGGATTTCACCGTGATATATATAATTACTTTCTAGAATGCTTCGATAAAATACATAATTCTTATAAGCCAGTTGTTATCCTTAGAATCGGTGATCATTTAAAGAAGTACGAGGAAAAACTCATATTATTTTTTAAAGAAAGAGAATACGCTTGCTCAAAAATATCTATTCCTATATATGGTAAGAAACACGATTTCTTGGTTTGCTATAAGTCTTAATAATTAAGATTTTTAACGTCTTTGATCTTTATGCGTAATATTTAACTTATTTAGCGCTAAAAAATATTTATTAGTATTAATACCATCGAAATAGTCGAAATAGGTGGCTGACTTGTCATATCTTGTAAGAATATATAATGACTTCTTGTATGGTAAGTATTCACGTGCACTAGAACAATTGCAGCAGATTAGAGTTTATGGAACAACTATGTCATCTTATAGGAAAATACATTCATTATTAACAGACGTAATAGAGAGAATATTATCAGTTATTTCGAGTAAAAGTCCCGAATCCATTGATCAAAAAGTTTTTCTTAACATTGTCGCGGAGTTAACTAAAATAGGATTACTAATACAGTATCAGAAGAAAAGAGGTCTCATCAATAGGGATTTAGCGGACGGCTTATATAGAGTAATAACGGAGCTGGTAAGAAGTATTGAGCATTATAGAGGTAAAGAAGACCTTGAAAAAATTCGTATCCAAACTGAGGCCCTTAAATTAATCATTGATGGAATTGTAGCTTTTCATTATGATAAGTTTAGAAAATAATTAGGTGAAACCACGTGGCAACCCCAGATTCAACTCTTCCTATTATTGTTAGGAAGCTCCTAGGCATCCTAGTTATAAAGTACAAGCTATACAATAAGACAGGACTGCTCATACGTTCACCACTAGCAAAGGCCTCCATTGGCGGGACTGATACTGAGCCCATGATAACGAAAAAGAAATACTTATTGAAAACCAGTAATAATAAAATGGTAACTGAGATAATCGTCGATGTACCATATATTCCTGGTTCAAGCCTAAAGGGGAGAATGCGTTCCCTACTAGAGCAATATGAGGGATCCGAATTATACTTTGATGGGAAAATATACATGCATGTTAGAGACTTCTCACCCAACAAAAATGCTTGCAAAGATCCAGATCATGCCTTGGATAATTTATTTGGGTCACCATCAATACAGTTACAGAGAATACCACAGGATAAAGCCAATGAAATTGCTTCTAAAATTGCACCGACAAGACTTATCGTTGAGGACATATATCCATCAACTGAATTCGTCTCAAAACTTTATAGCATGAAGGGTATAGTGAGCAAAGAGGACTTTCTTGAAGAAAAATCAGAGAATAGAATTGATAGAATAACCAGTGCTGCTGATCCAAGGTTTATTGTTAGAGTGAGACCAGATATAGAATTTGAAGGAGAATTCAAGATACTTATCTTTGACATAGATTTTGAAGAGAATGCTAAAAAGCTTAAAGAATACTTGGACCTATTATTCACTGGCATGAAGCTTGTAGAAGACACTTACCTAGGTGGAAGCGGTACACGTGGATATGGAAAAGTAGAGTTTAAAGATATTGAAATTATACTTAGACCTAATAGTTATTACCTAGGTATTGTTCCTGAAATTGAAATCGGTAAATTGCCTAATACAGCAACTTATAATGAGAAAAGAGGAGAATTATTTTCAAGAATAATCAGCAACCTATCAAAATAACACCTCTATAACTACTCTTAAGGATTTTGGTGGAGCAATAAATGATAAATTGGTACAAACTAGAATTTACAACACCAGTTCATATAGGTGAGAGAGGAGTAGGCATTGAATCTGTTACTACAAGATTACATTCAACGACTCTACATGCAGCAATAATGAATGCTCTTATAATGCTCGGCAAACTTGAGCCAAAATTGGATAACGAAACACTGATCAATGTAGCGTCGTCATTTAGAGTAACAACACCGTCCCCATACATATACTCAAAACACCCACTATATTGGATCAATGGATTACACGTATTTCTATCCCGTAATATCACAAATAAAATAATCCATTATCCAAGGATCTATAATAGGATTATAAGAGCTCTAAAGAGAGTAAACTTAGCTACACCCTATTTCTTTAATGAAGAACTTAATAAATGCCAGATCACATGCGAAGATATGGATTCGTGTAACAATATTGAGATACAATGTGACAAGAGAACTTATGAAATAATAGAAACTGATAGATTACATGGAAACATAATAATTGAGAAAGGCGTCGTAGAAAAAACAATCTATATAGCTGAACAAATAATTCGGCCTAAAAACATCATTGATAGAGTTACTAATGCCTCCAACCCATACTATATAGGATTAATCCAATACTACAAGCCCCTCATCATGGGAGTCGAGATTGTTGATGAAAAATGTATCTCACTGAAAGATGTCGAAGACGCATTAAAACTAGTTGGCGAAATTGGGTTAGGTGGGAAGAGAACATATGGCTTTGGTGAGTTCAGATATAGTAAGGTAGACATGGCTATTGGTCATCGAAATAATTTTAGAACTGATAAGAAGACATTTGTAGTACAAGGTCTTTTTACACCAGGTCTAAAATATATGGCGGAAATACTAGAGAAATCCATCTATACTATTAAAATACATGGCTCTAGGAGTGGTTTTACTGGTGCGATTAGAAAGCCGATCATTACATTATCCGAGGGAAGTATTATTGAATGTACAAATAATTGTAAGGGATTGATTGTAGTAGATGAAGATGGGTTCTTTTCGAAAATTGTTAGATCATTTGATCCCGTTAAAGTACCATTTAATATACATATAGGTGACTTCTAGAATGAAGAAACAAGCACATGTAATTAGGGAAAAATACAATGTGGAATTAGAAGTGATGACTGAAGTTCATGTTGGAAACAACAAGGAACTATTACTAGGACACGATGTAATTGTATTTGACGATAACGCATACGTTATAAGTATGGAGAAACTCTTCGAAAAAATACTGCGCCATACAAAAGGTTTATCGTATAGCAAGATCCTCAAATTGATCGATACAGAAGAAAATATTATTCAAAGGTTCCTTAAAGAATACATGATAAAACCAGAAGAGGTTTCCATGAAGATATTACCTATACTGGATAAGAGAGCATTA
>JAMOPC010000512.1 GCA_027064845.1 Desulfurococcales archaeon
TCACTAGCTCTTGGTAGTTTTATTTGTTCTTTACCCCTAATTTTAGTTACTAGGTTCTTCAACTTTATTCCAATCTTTGTCCTTAGCGGTACCTTTATTTCTAGAGGTTGTTTCTTATATAGTGCTAACCAACCTTTACCGGACTTTAGGGCTGACAATATGGCCTCGGCGTTTTCTGGCGTAGTCCGTATCAGTATGTCCATATAATATGTACCAGTAGGTGTTCTGAGTAAGGGTTTAGTAACATCACCGACCATCATTACCATATAGTTACTATTAGGTTCCCTGGCAAGAACAACTGATTTTATTTTAGCGTTTTTGCCAGAGACCTTCACAATGTCCATAACTTTTTTCATAAAAGGCAATATCTTTCCTTTTGGCACTAAATAAGTTGCTTCCACTATTGGTGGAGTATTTCCTCTTACTATGTAACTCAATATTGTGGGCAACATTTTGGGTTCTATGGGTTTACTAGTTATTAATGTAATATATGAGCCGCTACTTGTTGGTGAAATAATAATGGACTTCTTAGGTAATTCAACAAGTGTACTCTGAGGCAGTGGTCTGGAAACTGTTTTTAACCTAGTTATACTTATCTTTTCTCCGCCAACTCTTTTTATTACATTATCAAATAGTTGGACAAACTCTTTGTCCCGCAATGTTCCTGCAACTATTCCTCTAATATTGGTCGGTGTCTTTTGAGTAGTTTTTATTGCCCTAAGCTTTCCTGCAAAACGTAACCTAATATATGAGGTTCCATCTGGCGCCCTATAAATATCTACATAAACATCCTTACTGGGCTCTCTTTGGAAAACGTATTTTCGACCCAGGGCTGTTTTCAGTTTGGTATAGCCTTGTTTGACTAGTTCCTTTATAATCCTAGTTGGTTTTCCAACAACTATGTGTTCACCTATCTTAACGCCCAGTGGTTTAATTTTACTTATTGGCAAGGTCTTTGAAACTGTTTCACCTATCTTGCTCACGCTTGTTTTGATTGTCCCTATTTTCGGTGATATTTTTGTTTTCAATACAGTGGCACCACTCTTTATACGTGGCACTATTTTTGTAGTTATCCTAGAAGATACTTTAGGCACTATTCTTGGCACTATTTTTGTTCCGGCATATATTCCTACTGGCACCAATACTCTGGCCAACTGGGATGGTTCTTCCGTAATGCTCTTTACAACTTCTTGTGGATGAGTATAGGCCAAGTAACCTAATTCAGCAATATTGCCAACAATTACTGGTATAGCAAGTGGTCCCAATAACCGATATGCGCCAGTATAATATAACCCTTCGGCCCCTCTTATTGCCCATTTCTCGGGTTCACTTCTTTGTTCAATGTTTAATCTTTTCTCGGCTTCTTCAACTGGTAATTGTAATAATTTATCTAGCAAATAATATTCCTGAATAGCCCCCATCCCCATTCTTGCCAAGGCTTGTTGGAGTGGCCCTTGTCTAGCTATTTCAGCTAATGTTCCTAGTGCCTGAATAGCGGGTCTAGGGTGAGACTTGAATATTTCTGGATGACTTATGGCTATGTTGGAAGCCACCTGTGGTGGTAACAATAATGTACTCTCGGCCAATTTCTTCTTTATTTCTTCTGTTTTATTGGGTGCTAGGCTTATCTTACATACTGGTACAGTCTTACTAGATGGTGTCCACTCTATGGAAGCCAGCGATCGTTTGGTCTCTTTGATTATTTTTTGTAGTTTAGGGTATTTCTTGGCTTTTTTCTCTAAGTATATTAGGTCCTTCATTATGTTCCTATATGTTTCTGGATCTATTTTTTCTAATTTGTTAATATGTTCTATGACCGAGGAATAGGTCTTATATATTTCTACTAGGTCTTTCCCACCCTCGGCAATAATGTTTCCTTTATCATCGTATATAGTATATTTACTAGTGTATTTCACTGTATAACGTTTTGGTGGCTTAATGTCTTTTTCTCGACCAAATCCTTCCGTCATTAATGTAGTCTTACTAGTTTTAATAGATTCTTTCGGAACAGTTCTTGGCACAATGTTTGCTTTATAAATTACTTTCTTTATTGGCCTAACTCCTACTTCTCCAACATTAGGTACAAGTTTTCTAATAGCATAGGCTCTAGGAGCGGGTCTAGGAGACGGTGTTATTCTTACTACTTTGCCACCCCAAGGAGTTGGCTTTCTGGATTTCCATATATTTGACAAAGTACCCCCCTTATAAGAAGTTGTAAAAATAAATATTTACTCTTTCTTTTCAAAATAGAGGATAGCAAACATTATTATTGAAAAAGTAATTGCTAATCCACTCATGCCTGGTAACCATGGATTAGTTATTCCGAAAACGGCTGCAAATAGTCCAACAAGTAGTCCAAAAGCGAGGAAACCCAGTGCAACCTCTCTTAGGTACCCCCTGCCAACAAAACTTATAAAGAATGCTAACAACAAGAACGGGGCATAATAACTCACTTCTGAAGGCAACGGGGCTATGGGTTCGTAGTACCTTATATAGTATGGCCCAAGTTTGCCGATAAAGAACCCATTCTTATAGATTTCAATATAGAAGACCGTAACATTGCTAAAAACAGTAGTATATACGCCATAGGTATTGTTTACGGTCACCCTTTTTGTGTGCGTAGAATTATAATAGTCATATATTTCAAATATAGCCGACACTGTATCATTAGTTATACTTGTGGCAATGAGTTTTACATGTGTTTCATTAACATAATATGCATTAACAATGACTCCACTATATGTAGTATTAGGCTGGAACGGTGGAACAGATACAAAGGTGCCAGTCTGGTTCCATATAAGCTCGGACGAGGGAGCCGGAGTTGTTGTGGTAACCTCAGAAGGTGTGGTCGTAGTATTATTTTCAAAAGAAACAGCCCCGATGGTTATTCTTGAATAGAAACTTGTAGAAAGAAGTATTGAAAAAATAATAATCAATAATACTGTTTTAAACCTCATTATCCTTCCCACCTCTGTTTAATACTATATACTGCCGTTACTAAAAACGCAGTTATAGATACCCCAACTATGCCAGTGTTTTCAAGTATTAATCCTATAAATGTTAGTATAGAAGATGCTATTAATATGGCGTGCTTTGTAGGTACCTCGGTCCTGCTCATGGCAATGGCTATTCCAAGTAGTAGGCCCATAGTAAGTATTCCGCCAACCGTATTCGTTAATGGGTCGGTATAAGGCTGTATTGTCTCTATTTTTGGCACAACGATTTTACCATAAGGATATATCACATCATATATTTCTTTGCCAGGTGGGTATTCTATTTGTCTATAAGTCAATATTTCCATAGTGCCATTTATTGGAAACAGTACTGGTAAGTCAGCCAACATCACTAAATAGTTATCGGGATCAACATCATTTGGTCCATTATTGGCACATGTTAATGTAACCATCCTGCCGACTCTATCTGTCCCACTTATTTTTATATAGAAATTAGACGTTATATCTACCGTTATCCGTACATAGTCTCCACGCATTATTATTAAATCATCATAGAATTCAATTGTACTACCTGTATTACTTTGGTAAGGCACATGATGGAAGGTTATATGCGTGATACCGGGTATAGTATAATTTAGTACTGCATGGTACCATGTGTCCATGTGTTTGTCTAGGTCATATATATTGACCAACACATATAGGAATCCATTGACGTACCCAAGTTTTACATAGTACCTAATATTTAGGTGACCCTGCAAGTATACCGTATCTCTCCATAAAATATCTTCATCGTTAATAATAATTTTACCAGAACTCTTATTATATTGGGTTTCAGCAACAAATATATCCGTGCCATTAACAAATACTCCGACACCCCTAGAACAGTGACCATTAAGTATTACGCCAACACCATCGCTCGGCAAATCATATTCTTCTTGCAATGTAAACTTCATGCCAACTTGTACAACAATTGACGAAAGCGAAGTACCCAGTGAAATAACACTACTATTAATTGTGTCCTTTCTTATCATATTAATTAGTCCATCAATTACTTTGTTAGCATAGTAAAACTCGTCACCACCCCAGATATATCCTTTATACTTGTATAATGAAACCGTCTTACCAGGTGCGGTCATAGATATTTCAACTTTGTTACTCCACGTTGGCTCTCCTGGCTCACTTGTTATATAGTAATGTATTTCTACGACTTTATCCGAGTCCATGACAAAGAAGTTGGCTTCCTGTGTACCATCAATGAACCACGTTTCTAGGTAAAAGTATTCTCCGTTCAATGTTTTTCCTTGTCCAGGCAAGTAGAGTTTATAAGTGTATCCACTTGGTAAGGAGATTGACTGGTTGCCATAGGGTATATAAACTGAAGTATAATATTTGTATTCTCCGGGCGTTTCTTCTATATAAATATATACACTATCATCTGGATAATCCAATATAGAATTATTAGCAACGTGATATATGAATTTGAAGTACACTTTATAAGTAGTGGCGCTACACAAGTGCAGTACCGAGGACCATGTTCCAGTTGAATTTGTATAGAGGTCTAGGCATGACCTTACACCGTATAAGTAATTGTTTCTATTGGCTCCTACTCTACTAGATACTATGGTAGAATTAAGTGTTAATACATAATTGTATCTATAGGCTTCTGTACCACTACTTAATAGGTTAGAAGAAACATTTAGGACATAATTGTACCTTATAGCCGATGAATAATTAGTAACAAGGGCTGGTTCAAAATTTACAGTATAACTATATGTTAGCGACACATTATAGTTTGCCCTAACAAGTATGGGTACAGAGTCATATATCTTGTCCTGACACTTAACTATTATGTACCAAGTATAATTGCCATGGTCATCCATTGTAATAGTAGTTGATACTTGGACCGACCTTGTTTCCATAGAATTCATTGTTACTAAAGTAGAGTTCCTTACCGTATCGTTTTGGTCAATTAATTCTACATCTACGACCTGTGGGTTAGCTAAAGTATAGTTTATGGTAACAGTAAATACTACTGTATCATTAGTATATGCAGTAACGCTAGTTGGCGAGATATCAGTTATCTCTATTGTTCTATTAAATACTATAAGAGTAAAGTTGTATTCATCAAATAATTGACCATCGACCATATAAACCTCTATTCTCCACGTCCTAGTACCTATATCATCACTTGTTACTCCAACATTAAGAATTGTTTTTATCTCAGAAGTGCCCGGAACATTTATTTGTTTTTCGGCTCTAGTAGTGTTTGAGTCATCTACCACCTTAACGTTCAAAGTACATGTACCCGACAAATCATTGGCTAGGACCAAATAAATAGGCAAGTCCTCACCAATGCCTACCC
>JAMOPC010000513.1 GCA_027064845.1 Desulfurococcales archaeon
CTTAGAAGAAATTATGGTTTAGGTTAAAATTATTTATTATTGAAAAGAAATGTTTGTAAAAAATAATTTGTTTTATTTTGTAAATGATTACGTTATTTCTTCTTAACGAATGGTACAGCTATTGCAACGAGTACTAGGATTAATATAATTATTTCAAGCGTCTGTAGTGTACCTAATGTACCGCTTAGCTGGTCTACTTTTGATGAGATATCGTCTTGTCCGCTCTTCAAGGTGTTAAGATCTGCTTTTAGAGCATCAATCTTTCCGCCTACGTCACTTATGTCTCCTCTCAAGTCACCGATGTTCTGTGTCAACGTAGCTGTTAAATTGGTCAGTGCTTGTAGCAAGGTGTTTCTTAGATCTTGTAATGCCGTTGCTACTTGTCCTCCTAGAGTTGATGTAATTCTCTGCTCTAATTCTGATAACTGACTAGCCACATTGGATTGTAGCTGTGTCATTTGCTCTTGTATTCTTTGTAATTCCTTCTCTGTATGCGGCAATGTTGTTATTGATGCTGTCTCAACATCTGGCATGGCTACTTGGTCACTATATGCTATTATTACGAGGTTGTATGTATAGTATGGTGTTAGCTTCTCTGTTACCGATTCTGGCAATGATATTACGAATGCTCCACCAGAGGGTATTGCTTCTCCCTTTAGTATTACTTTACCTGTTGCTGGATCTACAAGCATCCATTTTACTGTTAGCGTGCCTGCTCCTGATACTGATACTGTCATTGAGAATTCTTGTCCAACAACTAGTGGTCTTGTGTTAATTGATAGTATCTTTGTCTTAACTGGTGTTCCGAAGAACCAGTCACCTGGATGGAATGGATATGATGGGTCTCTGAAGGCTTTGAGTACTGCTGTTTGTGCATCTTTATCAAAGCTGTCAATGTAGAATGGACCCTGGCTTATCCAGGCGTGTCCATGTTCATCGACCCATTTTACTATGTTCTGTAGCCTCTGCACGAATTCGCTGTCAGTTAATAATTGTTTGCCTTCTACGTTGAATATGCCTTTGTACTCATCTGGTATCTTTCCAGTACTGATTAGCTCCTCTGCTTTAGCCTTTACATCTTGTGCTACTTGTGGTACTACTAGGTCTAAGGTTGGTAAACCTTCTGCTTCACTTCTGTCCTGGCTTAGAGCATATTTGTTATCTGTGAATGCTAGTTCGAACATAACTATGTGTAAGTCAATTGGGTTACCTGTTCCGAAGGTTGCATAGTCTGCAATATAGTTGGGGTCGAAGTGCCAGTAGTCAATATATACATCTACTGTGCCCTCGTCAAAGTGGAATACATATCCCTTAATGATTGAGAGTGATGATTTGAGTGGCCCTGCAATGTTGGCTTCTTTCTGACTCTTTACTGGGTCAAATGCTATCTCCCATGTTAATGCTAGTTCTCCTACTATGTCTGCCCAAGTAATTGTTGATCCATCATGCCATTTTGCTCCTAAATACTTACTGAAGTCTAGAGTTACCTTACTCTTAACCTTTACACCTGGTCCTACTTTGACCCACTTATTGTTGACCGCATCCCATATTACGGCATCCGATGGTACGTCTATTGTTCCCTCGGGACCGGCTGTCTCTACCTCGAAGCTTACTCTGAAGGGTATTGGTTCACCATTGAATGGATGTCTCCACATAGATGGATCCATGGTTGCTCTCATTATGTCTACGCTATAGACGTCTTCGAATCCACCCCATGGGTTCCAAATGCTTGAGGACGTCCATACGTGTAGGTGTCCAATCCTCACTATTCCATCGGGTGTGTTCAATTCTCTTAAGTTGAATGGGCTTCTAAGTCCAGCACCTAAGTCTTCAGTTATACCTGTTACGTATGACATATATGGCTGGATCTCTAGTCTGGTTGCTACCCATACACGTACTGATTCTTGTAGGATCAGGAGCGTGGCGTTTCTGTATAGCCAGTTTCTCTCTTGTAGGCTCTTGAATTTACCAAAGTATATCTTCTGGGTTAGCTCATCAATGGTTGCGTTGTGATAGTTCCACCATACGGATACTCCTAATCCTGGTAGCCATCCGTACCAGGGTGCTCCAAACTGACAGATTGTGCCTGAGTCCCACTTGTTGATTGCTCCTTTACCCCATCCCTCTGTATATAGGTGCCACTTGAGATCGGCTGGGTTAGTGAAGTAGACTAGATAAATTGCTTGTCCAAAGGTCATATAGTTCCTCTTTACAGTGAATCCTATTTGTGTCAATGCATTTGCTAATAGATTACCGATGTCCTTTCTCTCGTCTTCTACACGGATTACAAATGTTACTGTTATTGGTTTACCATCGTAGTACCACTTACCGTTCTGGAATGTTGCTCCTGCAGCTGTTAGTGCGTCAGAGATTAATTGTTGTGCCTTGGTTGGGTTGAACTGGAACTGGTACTCTTGAATGATATCAGCAATTGTTGTATAGTCTGGATCGTATTGTGATAGGAACGTATACATTGGTGCAGCGAATCCACGATAAATACTACTTACAATGAAGTCTCTGTCAATTAAGTAGTTTAATGCAAATCTTACTTCTCTGAATGCAAACGGGTTAATACCCTTACCTGGATATGCACCAAACTCTACGTAAGTGCCGTTGACTGTGTGATTGACAAATACAATCGCACCTTTAGGCACACCTTCTCTCTGTGCAATCTGATCGATTGTTAGGTTTTCTCCTTCATAAGTCTTTGTATATACTGGTGCTGGGTTGGCTATAATATCTACAAGTCCTGAGGGAACAGCAAGATATCTAGCGTCTGCTGGTAAGTTCTCTACCTGCTGAGGTCTTAGTCCAAATAGATATACATCAATAGTGTTTCCTAATGCGCTAGGAACTTGGTCGGTGGGAACCTTCACGTAGTGTAGCTCATCTGCGGCAGGACCTGTCTCGCCCTGACTGGGCTGGACATTTAATGCCAAAGATATAGCTGATCCATATGAGATTATTAATGCTAATACGAGGATTAACCCAAGATATTTATTCATGATCATTACTCCCCCTTTTGTGGTCTATAATCACATAATTACCTCTAGATAATAAAAATCTTATTCCATAGATATTTATTATCAAGGTTACTTATAGGGTTTTACCTTGTTCGAAAAGTTATACTTTGGAAAAACTTTTTAGAATATATGTATACAATCGATAGAATCAATAAAACTGATATATCAATTATTCCTAGAAGGAGTAAATTATCTCTTGTACTAAATACTAATGTGTCCTTTCTTAACTCAAAAATCAAAATATTCTTCTGTAACGTTATGGTATACCATATTTTTATATAGAATGGTGTAGTAAAAGTATTTACAAGCCTGGTTCCACTAGGATTTATTATATAGGATTTATTCTCCATATTCAAAGTTATTATCCTTATACGTAAGCTCCATGAATCATTTATGTTTTCAATCACAATATTTTTGCTTATTAGGCCATATGAAATATCTAATTTGTAAAAACTTCCACCACCGATCGTTGTATAGACGGAAGCATTATATTTTACAGGTAGTCCGATGGGTACTATAGTTTTGGTTATATTATCATATAGATATACGTAGTAGAGCTTATCTATACTTACATTTTCAAGAAGTACTTTTTTCTCAAGTGTTTTGAAGTAATAGCCTTCTTTGCATCTCAAGTTTAGAAGACTCATATTTAATATATCTTTATTCGTAGACAAATCTTTTACAAGAATTCTTATATTAGCAATTGCTAGCTTATTATTTACAGTAACGTTTCTAATAACATATTCCTTCCGTATTTTCACATAGAAGTATAGTTCCCCTGGCTTAATGCTTGGTTTATTACCTGAATATGTAGCTACGGTTATGCTTAATCCATGATACCAAATAATATTAAAGAATAGCAGTAATACCAACCCTAACATTAAGTATTTTCTGATCGTTTTTCTCTTACTCTTT
>JAMOPC010000514.1 GCA_027064845.1 Desulfurococcales archaeon
ATTATGGTTTAGGCCTTGATTTTATTATTGCATATATTCCTATAATAAGTGATAATACGGCTATTATTGTTCCTGTTGTTGCTAATATTGTGTTGTTTGATATATCATCCTTTATTTTTTCTATTTTTTGTATATTGTTTTGAAGTTCATTTGAAAGGTTATCATAGTTGTTTTCTAGCCCTTTTAGTGAATTGGTATTTATGCTTATCTTTTCTTCTAGCTTGTTTAATTTAGATGTGAGATTATCTATAGTTCTTGATTGTAGAATTGTTTGCTTCTCTAATTCGTTCACTAGGTTTGTTAATGAGCCTAATTTTTTCTCTAAGGATTTTAGATTCTCTTGTATCTTTTCTACTTCGTTTACTGTAGCATAGTTTTGTTCTTGTTCTTTAATTTGCTCAACTTCTTTTAAGAGGTTATTGACTTTTTCATTTATTATTGTTGTAGTAGAAATAACTAATGTATTGTATAACATATCTTTTACGGATAGAATATATTGTAGCTTTACTTCTGGATCCTGTGTGGTCCTAGCTCTGTTTAGTAGTATTGTAATTATCTTTTCTAATTCCTTATTAGTAATATTTTTCTTCGCTAAATATGATAATCTATTAGCGATACTGTCTAGGTAGTTATTAATTATTGTTATTGTTTTTTCCATAAAGATATTTGGTTCTGGATATAGATCTCCTAGATTAATTATGTCTAAGGCATACATAGTATATAGTAGATCTGTGGCATTTAAATGACTCAATAAAGGCGCTAAGCTGAGTACTTTAGGCATTAGCTGGTAAAGTTCTTTTCTTGCACTGTTCCATAATTTGTCATATTCGTTTCTAAACGTAGCTCTATAAGTATACCATCTGAAGTAAACATATCCCGAAGCTCCTCCCTCAAATGATAATTCCTTTTCGTACTCTATAGTTTTTAGATCAACGCTCCAAGCTTGAATACCTATAGCTGTTATTACTCCGTATCTAGACGCTATTCTACTTGCATATTCTGATACCTTCTTTACCCATGTAATGTCTTGTCCATAGCTAACAAAGTATGCCATTGGGATGAGCCAATATCCACGTTCTGCGAAGTCTTCCCACATTTGTCCATAGTGGAGGAGCTGAAATACCCGTCCTGGTACAGTAATATTATTTATTCTTCCATCTATGGTTATATCAGGCATGAGTGCAGCAGATAATATTGGTTTTTCGCCACTTTTGGTACCATGGCCAAGTGCTGCTTTAGCAATTACAGTTATTGCTCTGATTATATCTTCTCGCCTCATTTCAAACCATGCCCTTATGTCTTTATCTCCGTTAAGATAGAGTCTCCAGATATAGGTTGGATCATATCCTTTTGGATAATTCTTATAGAAAGTTCTTCTTATAGCATCAATTACTTTTGAGACGTTTATTCCTCTTTCCTGTGCTCTCTTAATATCCGCGGGAGCGAAGCTATAGACCATGTGTCCGTAACGAATATAGTCTAAATGTATCCCGTCAAAACCCATATCTAAGAGCTCTTTTGTAAAGTTTGCAAGTAGTTCGATATATGTTGTATTACCTGGTCTAACATACTTTGTCACGGGGAAAGGTTTCCAATTACTAACGGATTTTCCAACATGATATACTGGATCCTTAGGCCCCCACACTTCTCTATCGTAGAAAACCGGTATCCATGCATGTACACGTATATGGTGTTTATGCATTGCATCTATTAATGCTGGATACATATTTATAGTATTATATGGCCAAGCTGGATATGGTGGGAGATACTTACTTCCTGGGAAGAAAGCATATCCTCTCGTTGACTTGACCTCTATGAAAAGATCAGTTATTCCATGGCTTTCAAGTTCTTGTGCTAGTAATTCGGCACCAATCCTGATTGCTTCATCTAGTGATATATTATAGTTGTGATAAATGTCAAGGAATATGTATTTAAATGTTGACGGCCACATCCAAGTACCATGTATTGGGTGTAGGGTTGTTAATTTAGTAGTTGGTGAAGCATAATATATAGCATTAAACCATAATCTCCAGTTATAATTAGTATTAAGCTTAGCTGCTGGAGCGTAGTCTAGATCACCGGATAAGAGTTCCGGGTGCACACTGAATAATATTATTTTTCCTTTTCCATAGTATGATTGAATTATTGCTGAGCCATTAGCTAAGACACTATCAACGTATGATTGATTAAAATCACCCCATCCATAACTAAATGCTCCTGGTTTATGACTAGTTGATATAAATTTGGCTAATTCTTTATATGGTGGTGCATCTATTCCTAGGACAGTATTGTTCTCTAAATCATAGGGTATTAGAACTGGTCCGTTCCAATATATTGCGTCAAAACCGTCAATAAATCCATACATAACCGGGTTTTCAGGATCACTTACTTTTAAATGTACTATTCCAGTTCCAAGCCACCAGTTGGGCCAATTCTTTAGTGTTGCGTCAACTAATTGGAGTTGTGATGTAGGGTCATTGTAACCCTTAATAACTGCATATGCTCCGGCACATACCCCTATTAATCCACCACCTTTTACAAGGAATTCAGCTACTTTTATAGCTCCATTTTTTCCTAAAAGACTTGCTTCTCTAGTACCACTACCTGGTGGTAGTATGAGTATGTCATAGTTTTGTTTCTCTAAAGCGCCATTGGCTATCTCAGTAGCTGAGATGATTGTATAGTTAAACCCCATTGACTTTAATACATCATGCATAGTATACGTGTCTCCAACATCGAGTATGGCTATTTTTGGTGGTTGTAAATAATAGAGAGGCATGTATAGTTCGTGTACGGGTTTAAATACTGTTATTCCATAACTACTCAGTTCTTTTTCTATTTTACTCAATACATTTGGTGCTCCAACAACAAGTAATGAACCAGCAAATACATTTTTACCTTCTATAGTATAGTTTCCTAAGAACATGTATAGTTTGATCTTGTTTTCATAATTGAGTTTGTTAAGATAAATAATTGTATTAATAGTATTGTTTGCTTTCACAGGATCTGTTGGCTTATTATATGGAAGAACTACTATGAGTTTTTCTTCACTCACCGAATCATAACCGTAAGACACTATTGGAACATGTATCGTAGAGAATAACAATATTATAACCATTACTATAAGAAGAGATCTCTTAAGGTGCATAGAGCATCTTCCCTCCCCTATTATCTATTTAATAAATATTCTCGGATCGGTAATTGTAGTAATGGAATTAATTTACTAACAGTTCAAGAAGAACAATAGGATTTATTAGATAAACAGTATTAGGTATAAAAACTATTTGAATATTATTAATATTTCGCCAGTAATTTACTTCCTAGATCTCCTGCTTCCCTCATTGGGTCTACTACTGCTTGTTTATGGTTTGATTGTTTAGCTGCATGAACCATTATCTGTACCTCTATTGCTTCGCGTAGTCCTGTTAAGGGTTTTCTGTTCTTTTGAATAGAATCAATAAATTCTTTTAGCTCTGTTGTATACATTTCTTTTATTCCATCGCCATACTCTAATGTCTTCTTTTCTCCATCTATAACTATAGTGAATTTTCCTCCTAGATAGCCCTCAATATGTATACTTCCCTTTGTACCAGTTACTTCGAAGTATCTAACTACTTGTTTAGCAGACCATGATCTTAGAAGTGAAGCTGTAATGATATCTTTGTGGTGGGCGATATATAGTACGTTATCGTTTATACCCTTTGTTGTAAGGTCTTTTATAGAGGCGTATATTTTCTCGGGGAATCCAAAGTACCAGAGGAATAAATAGAGTATGTGTACAGCATTTTCATTCAATAATCCTCCAGATACGTTTTCGTCAAGTATCCATTTTGCAGGGGGCAGGCCTCCTAGAGCAGTGTGATGGAATAGATATACTTCTCCTAGGGATTTAATGTATTTTTCTAAATCAATATACATAGGATGGTATCTAAGACTGAAACCACTCATAACCACTAAGTTCTCGGGTATATTTATTTCAAGTAATGGTTTTAATGATTCAAGTTTTTCTGCTAGAGGCTTCTCTACGAGAATATGTTTTTCTTGCTTAACAGCCTCAATTAGGAGGGGTATATGAGTATTTGGAGGAGTAGCAATGATTACAGCATCTACTTCGGGATTTCTTAATAACTCATACGAATCAGAATATATCTTTGCTTCAGGAAAATCCTTCTTAGCTTTCTCCCTAGCTTCTGGTAAAGGATCAGCTATTGCAACAACAGTTGCTTCTTCAATATCCTTAAGCATTTCGCCATGTGTTGATCCCATGAATCCGTATCCGAGTATTCCTATACGGACTTTATCCATATTTATCCCTTCAAAACAGTCTGTTCAAATGATAATGTAGTTTGTTTTGCTATAAAGTTAGGATTTACAAAAATTACTTATATGATTATTCTGCTTCTTTTCTAGCCCATCTATAAGTATTTATCTCTGCCATGTCCATGGCAAGTGTTGATATGAGGTCGAATTCGTTAATGACACCACTAAGTTCTGGTTTCTTCATGACAAGGTCTCTCAATAGTTTTCTCAATTCTCTTCTCTTCATTTTTATTGTTTCTAATAGTTTTGTATTGGGATGTTTTATCCCCGATATTGTATCAAATACTATTTTGCGTTCAATTAGAACTGCTTCTCTCAGAATGTCTCTGACCTCTTCCCATTCATGTTCTAGAAGTACTCTAATAGCTCTGTCTATGCTATCACCTATATGTTCTAGACTAGTTACAATTGTAAGGAAATCAAGTATGTCGAGGTATTCCTTAGCTGATAATATCTTTGTTCTAACCCTCTTCCTGATCAAGCGTTGTCCTAGATGATAAAGCCTATCTACTTCATCATCAAGCTTAAGAATCGCTTCTGCATCTTCCTTCTTTCCTTTTTCAATATAGTTCTCTAAGTAATCAAACATAAGTTCTAATACATGCGATATTCTTGAAATAACCTCTTCTACATCAATTACATCTTCAGTAATAGCGATCTTTATGATAAGATCTTCGAGACCTGGTTCGAGAAAGAGTACGCCGGGAAGCTTATATAGGATCTGGTTTAGTTCATGAATCTTTATTGTTTCTTTATTAATGTTCTTAATATGTATAGCATCTAATCCCTCAATATAGCATGCTCTTAGAAGTTCCTCTAGTTGCTGTAAATTAAGATTCGAAGCATCAATAACAAGATTTGAAACAGTTGCCTTTGGTTTTTTATGAGTAACATACACATGTATAACACCTGTTTTATCAAGCACTAGATTTACTGAGTCTCTAGGTTTGATTCCTAGAA
>JAMOPC010000515.1 GCA_027064845.1 Desulfurococcales archaeon
GGAGCCTCTGTAAGAGGGGGATCAGTGCTTGGATACGTAGTGGCAGATAATGAGCCTGTCAAGAACCCGTTCATAGAAGAATTCGATGTCATAATAGTGCTTCACGAAGAAGGCTTGAAACGGTGGAAATGGCTAGTAGAAAAATCCAAGAAAATAATACTTGATGAGAAACTAGTAAAAACAAATATTCCCAGGGCAATCAAGGCACCATTATCAACAATTGCTGAGAAAGAAGGGGTCTATCAAGCACTAAATATAGTAGCAGTAGGAGCAGTATTCTCACTCATAGACATAGAGGGTATTGATGAAGTCATAGACAAATTGCTTCAAAAGAGGAAAAACTATGAAACAAACAAAAAAGCATACATGATTGGCAGAAAATTATTTACTTATAACTAGCTTTTCTTTTCCTAGAATCTACTTATTCCTTAGAGGGGGATAGCTATGAAATCAGTTATGGCATTGATTATTGCCTCACTGGCTTTTGCTTTCTTCATAATGTGTCCTCGTATGGCTGGAATGGGTGCAGTTATTTCACGTGTCCATAATATTAATCCTTACCTAGTAGCTTTAATAGGTGGCTTAATAGCTGTTCCACTCATAATCTTTATGGAGTATCTCGTGATTAACTACGGAGTACACATAGCAATAATAGTTGCTGCAGCTACTGATGTGCTTGCCGCACTAGCTATGGGTGTCCTGAAACCGAAGTATGCAGTAGAAGTCTTCATTATAGCATTATTCCTCTGGATGGGCGTAATGGTTGCATCAAGGACATCTGATTACATAATAAGGATTCTGGGAATGGAGTAAGGGTAAAAAACAAATTATTTATGTTATCCTCCGGGAGAACCATGCCATGGACTATCTCTCCAGACAGCATCCCATAATTGTTCCTCTGTAAACGTCTCTGCTTCAGCCACGTTTTTCTCAATATCATCTACTAGTACTTTATGATGTTTTACTTCATCTTCATAAATTGCTGCTAGGATCATTTTCTGCCATGGATCAGTCGTTTCTTTTACTAGTTTTCGCGTGAATTCTATCATTTCTGCCTCTATCTCTATATGTTTCCTAATACCCTTCTTTATGATCTCTAGTTCTTCTTCCGATATGAAGGGCTGAGTCTCGCTCAATAGTTTTACAAGGGATTCATAGAATATACTGTGTTTTTCACTATCTAAGGCTATACCCTTGATTAATGCGCTCAGAACGGGGTGTTTAAATTTCTCGGAGAGCTCTCAGTTCCTGCGCGTATTCTTTTTCTTTTGTCTCATTTCTTTAGGAGAGGTATGAGTTTTCTTTATCCATGAGAACCGCTTATTTATAGAATATGTGTTATTGTTGATTATGTTTAGAGTGGGTAATTTATATATTCGTTTTATTGCTTCATTTTTATTAGTTTTTACTTATAAATAAGTTATTTCGTAGGATACTTGTTTTGATCAGACTAGAACTTATAAATACTATATCTGTTCCTATATTCGAGCGGTGAGAATAATGTATTTGAAACATATGATACAATTCCTAATTTATTTCTTGATTCTCGGCATTCTTTTCATATGCTTTCCTCTATCCATTAATGTTTCATATACGCAGAATAGTTCTGAAGAAATAGTATTTGTTGGTAAAGCTATACTTCTCAAAAAAGACTATACCCCCATATACATTAATATTTCAACAGATATTTGTCCAGGTAGAATTACTTTAGAGTTTGATAATGGAACATACTCGTACGGATATAAATGCATTCAATCACTAAATAAGCCATTTATTGATATAAAGCATTTGATGTATCATTATCTGAATATAACAGTTTATACACCCAGCTACATAGGAGTAATTATTGAGATCCCAGTAAAAGTTGCTGTAAAGATAATAAATAAGACTAACCATTATATGTGGGTCAAGCTTTCTATATATTTCACCCATACACGCTACATAGATATTATTCCCGAAGAAATCAAGATATTTAATCCAAAATATGTTCTTTTAAACAATAGAAAACTCTCCATTAATGAATCAGCGAGATGGATTCATAACATAACATATACTATAAAACTTCTTACGAAAAACAACAATGCTTTTATAAATAATACATTGATAGGTTTCTTCCCATTCTATATCAATACTCCAATTAATGCTAGAGAAATTGAGAAACTCGTAGATAAAGGGTTCATCAAGTTCACAGAGGATGGATTCAATGGTGAAATGTTAAAATACATGAATAAATCATTATATTTAAGCTATATTGATCCTTATTCGCCGTTAATAATTAGATCTAATCAGTTTTTACGATTTAATCCATTTACTAATAATTATTATATTTATGATCCAGATCCATTATACTATACAAGCTACAATGGAATATCTATACCTGTCCCTGGTATTCGAGAGGCATATATGTATCCTTTTAGATATAATGCTTCTCAGATAATGTCACATATACGTGGATTTAAACTAGTTAAGTGTGATTTCTTTAGTTCAATTAATCAGGAAATAAATGTACCTATTGTAGAAATACATTATCTTTACAAATACCCTATTAGTCTAAACGTTGTTTTTCCTATATATTTCCACAAATTACTTAATACAAAATATGTTCTTTTCTATGAGTTAAAATTAACTAGTGAGAACATGACTAAGATCCATGGATACAGTGTTGGTTCTCTCAATAGTAAGTATCTCAGAGTATATTCTGAGAAGGATTTCAGAATATTCGTTACAATTATAATTACATTATTTATCTTATCACTAGTTCATGTAGGGTATAAGAAATACTTAAAAAACCATTAATGGAAGCACAATCATCTATTATATAATGTTCATTTAATAATCTAGTCTATAAGCCACCAATATAAAGTGATTATTTTCATATGATTGTCTTCTTATGAGCTATTGATTGTGATATATGTGGTTTTTTCTATGATTTTGCAGTTATTGCTTAATGGTTCAGAACATATCTCTGCTGCGGCTTTTACTATTCCTTTGAATGGCTTGGTTACTATGTAGTAGTATTGTTGGGAAACACTTGTTCCAGGCAATAACTTAGCATATATTAGATCTAGTGTACATGCTATCGGTATTGGGAACACTTGTCCCTTCTCAGCTCTTATTCTTGGTAATCCAACCGGGTTCTTCACAGTCCACATGATTGGTTTAAAACTAGTATTCTGTTCTTTCCCAGTATAAGTTACTCCACAGAATGCATTAGTTACATAATATATTGGTTTATAACCATTATTAGTAAGCTTCACAGTTATTTTCAAAACCACAACCTCTGTTTTATTCCAATCAACTATTTGTCCTTGCTCTCTTTCAAGAGGAGCTGGTAAGGGTTGTTGAGACTTAATGAATTCTCTAGCAACGGATATTGTCTGCGGATCATCAATGACATAGTAATTAATCTCTAATACTGCTCCAGCCTGATCCAAAGCTGTACCAGAGTAGAAATAAAATAATATACTAGCAATGACAACCAGAATAACCAGAGCCAAGATAAGGACTATTCTTGACAAACTCAGACCCAAGTATAGTCTCTGGAAAACTCCCCAATAAAATACTATTCTTTGAAAAAGATGTTCTAAGCACTGCACACTTTTAACATTCTAGAAAATTCTTTTTCTAGAATCACTTGGTATTAGTAAAAGAGTAATGCTTATATATTAGTGACTAATATTTCTGAGCAACCACTCTTCTGCCTTCTTCTCATCAGTTCTCTCATTATATGGTTCACTAATTAATTCATCTAGGACTCTGAAAGGATCTTCTTGTGAAGATTCTAAAATTTTCTTATTGTCATCTATTCTAATTAGTAACTCGGTTCCCTCCATGCTCTCCATTTTTGTTACTATATCTTTCAGAATAACATAATTCCTCTAATGATATAATTAATTTATTGGATAGTTTTATATCTTGGTTTGACTAAGTTTTATTTTAGGTGAACTTGGTTTGACTCTTAGGACAAAAGTTGGGAGAAAAGGATATATTATACTTCCTAAAGCTATTCGTGAAGCCGTTGGTATTGATGAAGGTGATGAGGTAGTTATTGAGGTTAGAGACGGAATAGTGATTAAGCCAGTAAAAAAGAAGATCGATGTCGAGGCTATTAGAGAAAAACTTAGAGCTCACACCGAGAAATTAAAGCAAATAAAGGATCGTAAAGAACCGAAACCAGGCGAATTAGCTACGACTAGTTTAGAGGAGGAATTCGAGGATTGAGAATATTCATAGATACACCTCTACTCGTTTACCTTAACACACTAACTGATCCTAGAGACAAGATATTATACGAAAACTATTACTTAGACTTGCTTTCAAAATATAAGGCATATACGGATGTGCTCGTACTTGACGAATTAATATATGTATCCAAGAAAAAATATGGAATACCATATGAATTATCTATTGAATTTATTGAAGCAATTGTTTTACCGTATATTAATATATTAGAACTAGGTGAAGAAGAATATGAACATGCTTCAAAACTCATGATAGAATACAAGCTTAAACCCTCTGATTCTCTACACATTGGTGCAATGCTGAACAATGGTATTAATGTAATTGTTAGCGAGGACAAAGAATTTGATAAAATAAAACAAATTAAAAGAGTATGGATACATTAAAATTTGGAAATAGATTATTTTTCTTAATGCTTACATAGTTTTAAAACAAATCCAATATCTGGTCACATCTACTTGCTGGAATAAATTCAATAGATAATTAGGAGATTATATTGATTAGATTGAGTTAACTTTTCAACTCATTTAATTACAATATCAAGAATATAAGAGCTTATTTGACGTGGGCGCTTTTTTGTAATGTATAATTATAATAATTAAACATACTATGATGAATCCATGTTTGGTTTTACAAGTGTGAGCTATTATTCTTATATTCTTAGAGAAAAAGAGTGGAATTCTGGCGAGGTTGTTAGTGCTTTCACTATGGTTAGAGATATATGATCATGGTGATTCTGTGTTGATATTCCCGACGATATCTTCAAATTTATAGAGATCTCCGACGAGTACCTCACAAGTAAAAGTACCTCTAAGAAAACATTATACTAAGCATGTTTACTCAATAATGTTACTGACAAATTTATTCATTTTACCTAATTTATTTAGGATTCTCTATTTTAAAGCTAGAATATCAAAATCTGAATGATTTAGAATCTCTGGTTTTACTTATTTAGAATTATAAGTCATAGTTGTGGATGTACTGCTTCGTCTCTTAGTTTTGCTTATTTTAAACGCGACC
>JAMOPC010000516.1 GCA_027064845.1 Desulfurococcales archaeon
TTTGTCACTACTTCTTCTTTGACGTGTATTAGTTTCCATACATCGTAGAATGGCTGTAAAACACCTTTGGGACCAACGTATGTTGGCCCCATTCTTTTCTGCATATGAGCACTTAGTTTTCTATACAAGTATTGAGTAAATAATGCTAAACTAAACAGGAATAATATTCCAGGATAGACTAGTATTGTGAATAATAGAGTCAGTATATCCGTTATCATTCTTTATCACCTCATGTAGACGTAGATTATTCCTAGTATAATTGATATTAGGAGTAGTAAGCCGTACCATGAAGCCATAAAGCTTATCCAATCCTGTAAATTACCTGTATGCATCTTTCCTACTAAGTACTCGTATATTCTATGAGCAAATCTTTTCATAAAGCCCCAGTATAAATGCCCTGGTGCTGGTACATGTTCTTTAATAACGTCTTCTGGTTCTCCGGATAGGTATATTGGTGTGACGCGGCGTTTCTTAGAACTAATTGCTATGAATATGACTGTTAATACGGCTAAGGCTATAAGCATGTAGGCTGTCAAATATAGAGCCACTAGTCCTGGATCACCTATTACGTGTTGAACAACCATCGTGATCACCTCATTAAGAACCTATAATACATGATTCTATTTGGTGTTAAGTATTGTGAAACAATACCGTATAGTATGTCCTTGATATATGGGTACATGACTCCTAGGACTATTAGTGCTAGAGCCATCAATAGTAGCATATAATTGATTCCCTTTAGACTTATTTTCTCATATTCCTTATTCATTGAAGAAAACACTATAGCGTACATAGCTTTAGCATATCCTAGAACACTTATTGCTGATATCACTATGATCGCTAAAGCTGGTAAGAGCAGGCCAGCCTCCATGAATGCTTGATACATTAATAGTTTTGAGAAGAATCCTGCAAATGGCATAAGACCCATCATGCTGAGAAAACCTAGTATGAACGCTAAACTAGTAATTGGATATAGTCTTCCAACACCTCTCATTTCATCCATGTTCCTAGTACCAGCTGCGTCTATGAATACGCCGCTAGCCATGAATAATAATGCTTTGCCTAAACCATGATTTATGATGTGGTATAGCATAGCAGTTAATCCGAGAATAACTGCTTCTGGTTTATTTGTTATAAAGCCTATAGAGGCAGCCATATAGATTAACCCTATGTGGCTTACAGTACTATATGCTAGTAGCCTCTTAATGTCTTTCTGAGCAATCATAAGCAAGGCCCCAACGAGGCCGCCGAGAAAACCAAGTACTAGGAGAACCAATAGTACTATTTCACGATAATATACTTCGAGCGGAGAAAGAGGACCAAATATTGTGTAGAGGAATCTCACTGTCGCATATACACCTATGTTAACGACTAGTCCGGATAATGCCGCTGATACTGGAGTTGGCGCTTCTGGATGAGCATCAGGCAACCAGAAATGATTTGGGAATAGTGCTGATTTATAAGTGAAAACCCATAGCGCTAAAGATACGGCTAGGAGTGAAGAAGCACCGACAGCCGCTATTGTATTCGATAATAGTGCTACACCGCTTCTCTGGGCTTGGTATAGATAATAGTTCTTTACAGTTAAGTCAGCCATATTAAGAGTGCCGTAAACAGCATATATTACTACTAATCCTATGAAATAGATCGTTGTAGCTGTAGCACCAATTATAGCATATTTCATAGATGCCTCTAATGCCTCAGGCTTATTTTTATGGTATGCTACTAATGCATAAGCAGAAATACCGAGTACTTCAAGCATTACGAAGAGGTTGAAAACGTCGCCTGTATAGAGGCACCCCAGCATGCCTGCATTTAAGCCTATTAATAATATATAGTACCATTCTGGTTCGTCAAAGTGTTTTTGATACCATATACTGTAAATGCTTATCAATAACATTATCCAAGCTGTAAAGAGCGCTAGAATGGCGTTGAAGCCGTCAACTTCATATACTATTCCTATTGGTGGGGGCCATCCTCCGAACTTATAGAATAACGGTTTACCATAGACTCTTGTTCCCATAAATACTATTGTTGAAGACAATGCTGCAAAAATCATAGCTATCAACGCATATATTGCTGGAAATCTCTTTTCACCAAATAATTTAGCAAGTAAAGGTAGTGTAAAGGCAAATAATGCTAATACGGGAACAGTTAAACCAGCCAAGTCATGAGCTAAACCTACTAAGTCCATTCATGACCACCCCTTCATTAATCAAATACTCTTTTCGAATAATACTCGAACTTCGAAGAAATCTTTTCACGGGCTTCTTGAGGATCAGTTGTTCTCACATAGATCCAGTGAACGAAATACGTTTTCTCATTGGGATCTATGTCTACAACGACAGTACCAGGTGTATTGGTGATCGAGTTAGCAACACTTGTTATAGCATAGTCTGTTTCAAGCTCATAAGGTACCTTAACTATCCCTGGCTTAACAGGCATTTTTGGATGAAGGATTCTATACATTACATCTAAATGGCTCTTAACCTCTGCTACGAAGAAGTAATATAAAGCATACACTATTAGCCATGCCCAACGTCTTGGATCAAGTGGTTTTAATGGGTTCTCAACAGTGAATCCTGCCATAACTCCAGCTACTATTAATGCAACTACTATACCTGATATGAGGTCGTAGGGTGAAATACTTCCACTAAATACTATGTATGTAATGAATACTAGTACGCCGACAACCAGTATTTTTAAGGCTTTCACTAGTAATCACCCCTTGAGCCTCTTTATTTCTCTAACATCCAATGTTCCATATAATCTATAGATTTGGAGAGCTAAGAATACGAGGAACAATGTCACAGCAAGTCCTATAACAATAGCTGTTAATACAAGTGCTTGAGGCAATGGGTCAACGGCTGTATTAACAAATTTGATCAATTCTTCTTGATTTGCATTTGCATAATTGACTAGTACTGGTGGTCTACTCGGGGTATCTGGGTATATCCATCTTCGATAACCAACTATTAATGCGAAAGTATTAGCTGTATCTCCGAGTATTGTTAATGCAATTATTTTCTTGGTAAGATGTGGTTTAAAGAATATACCATAGAGTGCTAGTGCGAGATTTACGATCATTGATGTTATTATTATTGTTAATAGGTATGTTGGCAATGAGATCATTGTTTCTCACCCTCTCCTTCCTTCTTAAAAGCTCTTTCAGGAATTGTTATTAATAGGAAAACAATTGTGAAACCAGCCATAACTGCAAAGAACTCGAAGATATTGAAGAACCATAAGGTGCCACTTATTAATTGTCCGTTTATATATGCTGGTAAACCAATACTGCTATCGGGTTTTGGCTGGTTTTGAAGGACATAAGCATGTATTCCTTGAGGCAATGCTATTAGGTAAACAATGATCGCTACTATACCGATACCTGTTAATCCTAGGCTTCTTAGGAATAGCATTAAGTCTTTTGTAACTCCTTTTTCCAACAAGTAGTAGTGTGAGAATATTATGAGTATTAATAGTGGTGCAACAGCTGCTGTAGCTCCTCCTTGGAAACCGCCACCTGGTGTTAGGTGTCCGTGTAAAGCTATTGAAGCAGCTACAGCTATGATCATTACTGCTGATATTTTGGTAACTGTCTTAACTATTAGTGATAAACCTAGTTCTCCCTCGGGTTTCGAGTATTTTAGTATTCCTCTACCAAGAGCTATTGATCCAATGATTGCGAGGTAGAATACTGCTGTTTCAAACACTGTGTCTAAGCCACGGAAATCCCATACGATGCTTGTCACTGCTTCGGGGGACATGACTGTGAAGTTTCTGTGCCATGGATTATAAGCTAGGTAGAGATAATACTTTGCTAAGCTCCTGATCTCTTGTGATGGTAATATGTAGTTACCAGCTATAGTGAGCACTAAGCTAAATCCTATTATAAACAACAATATAATTATTATGCCAAGAATGTGCCTCATTGTTTCTCCACCTTCTCGGTCTTACTTATGAGAATCAATATCACAGCAGGATATAAGCCGACAGCCACAGGTATATATACTAACACAATATCTGGAGCCATAAGCATATAATATATAAATGCATACAAAGTACTCTGAATAGCTGAGAACACTACTGCCCTAACAAGGTTTTTCTCCATAATAGCATAATAAACAGCTATAACCGAGAATAGGGATGCTAAAGCAGTTACTAACAACATTATTTCCTCATAGGTAAGCATTATTTATCACCCCTCTTTTACACACATTTCTTCATTCAAATGATCAACGACACATGGTTCAACCTTTACAAGACCAGAGCGATGAGTAGCTCTTGCTAATGCATGACTACCAGCAGGAGCTAGGATCAATACTAGAAAAGCAGTGACAATGGCTCCTCCTGCGACAAACCAGCGATAAGAACCTAGGCAGTAACAACCAGTAGCTACTAGGGCAGCACCTACTAGTGGGACGAAAGCACCCCATATAGTACCTATAGTAGCAGCATGTAGTCTTAGATAGAAGTTCTTAAATCTATTCATACCTATGGCCGCGATTAGATCAGCTACAGCACCAACACCGATCATGATCATACCTATGATTACAAGTACATCTTCTATCATTACTCGCCCACCTCTTTCTTCTCCAAATACTTAGCTACATAGATGTCAAGAGCATATATCCAAAGAGCTAAGACTACAGCTGTACCTATGAGGATTGGTTCTCTGAAAAATATTGACAAAACAACTAGGAAAGCAGCCAAGTCATAAGACATGGCATCTATAGCTAGTACTTGATCAGATATTGTTGGTCCTTTCAAAGCCCTAATAATATAAAGCACGAAAGCTACCATATATATTGGTAATACATATATTATGAAAGACTGTATAGTACTGATATCCATTCACATCACCCCGTTTTCTTGGGGAGTGTTGATAAACTAAGCACATCTGAGTAAATCGTCTTAGTAGTAGCTAATCTATACTCATTAGTTGAAACATATGCATTAGTTGGGCAAACAGCTATACATCTGTAACAATATACACATCGCAGATAATTTATTACCGGATACAATTTTCTGGGATTACGCTTCGGAGCTTCATACTCGGGAGGTATAGGGGTCATCTTGATAGCATCTGCAGGGCACTCAATACTACATAAGCTACAACCAATACACTTGTTGAGATCAGCATAGTGTCTGCCACGAGCATCTGGTTCTATAACTGTTTCTTTCTTCGGATACTCTATCGTTGCTGGTTTGCTAAGCAGGTTCTTAAGTATTA
>JAMOPC010000517.1 GCA_027064845.1 Desulfurococcales archaeon
ATCCTGATAATCTTAAGAAGAAAATATATTCTCTACGTCCAATCCCAGTTACTAGAGGTGATCTTGAATCTATTCTTAAGAAGGTTGTCGATCTTATTAGAACACGTGTAGATTATTATATTTATATTGATTTTCTTATTTTACAAGAAGATAAGCTATCAATAGAAACTATAACACTAGAAAACCTAGCTAAAAAACAAAGATACAGAGAGAAAATTCACTGAGAACTACCGTCTACTTCGTAGATTATATGAGCTTATAGCTCCAAAGCTTACGAGGCAGGAACGAGAAAAGTACAAGCTGCTTTCAGACATATATACGTTCTACATAAAGAACTTTGTAGGTAGTAGTCTTGAGGAGGAACTAGCAGAGAAGTATTATAAGAAGACAATTAAGGCTATAGGTCGTTCCCTCCAAGTCTCAGAGAGGGAGGCAGAGTTTTCTCCTATCACTATTGACCGTAAGTTCTTCGAAGAATTTATAGGAAGCAGAGATATAAGCCATGAAGAGAAAGCCTCGGCTCTTATCATGGGTATATTCAGGTTTAGACTATATGCTCGCAACGACCCCGTCTATGTATCTGTAACCGATAAGATAGAGGCTCTCCCGGAGAAGTGGAGGAGGAAGCTAAAAACTAGTCTAGAACTCTACGAGGATGCAAAGAGGCTCTGGGAAGAAATATATGCCTTAAAAGAAGAACAAGTAAAGCTACGCTTTGGACGTAGAGAATACATAGTTTATCGTACACTAGTGGATGCTGGTTTTAAACAAAGATATGCAATAGAAGTCACGAAAAAGCTCATGGAGAGAATGAAAGATAAAATTAGTGTGTCAGGCTGGAACCACAATTCCAAGCTCGTCCATGACGTAGAGAGAATTATAGCAATAACAATACTACGCGAGGGACGCAAAGCAGGTCTTTCAACAAGGGATTTAAAGAAACTCATAGACTCACTAGTTGAGAGAGTGAAAAGAATTGATACAGAACAGCACAAGTAAGTGGAAAATACAGATAAAATACTCTAAAAATAAAATACCTAAGCTCGAAGTTAAGCCATGGGGAATACTAGTAATTCTACCCGAGGGAATAGATAAAAACGAAGCGTATAGAATTATAGAGAAACATAGACCGTGGATCGAAGAAAAACATGCAGAGCTCCTTGAAGCCCTAGAACATTCAAAGAATATCAAACTAGTAGAGAAAAGCAAATCCAAGTTCAGAAACCTAGTAGAGAAACTTGTAGAACAGGCTGCAAAAGAAGTTCTAGGCATGAACCCATGTAAGATCGTTGTAAGAAAGATGAAGACTCGATGGGCCAGTTGCAGTCTAAAAGGAATCATCACAATAAATGCCTTAGCAAGATATCTTCCAAATCGTTATCGTTTAATATCTTACATAATCTATCATGAAATATGCCATATAATAGAGCCAAAGCACAACAAAGTATTCTGGACATGTGTTCAAGAACATTTTCCAAATTATAAGAGACTAGAAGAAGAACTATTACTATATGAGATAAAATTAGGTCTGTATCTTTTCCACGAGTAACACAGCCTCCAATTTGATAATAGTTTATCAAATTAATTTGGCTTTTATCTGTAAAAGATTAAATTAAATCAAAATATCAATACTATTAATTAAAACATTAGTAAATTCATCTATTGCTCTTTACGCAAAAAAGCTATTTTAACAAGATCATTAATCAACAATTTTAGTTCGATTAACAGTTTATTATATTTTGTTATTTCATTATAAAGTTCTTTATCTATATTTTTGATGCTGTTTAACAACTTATTATAAGGATCAGCTAGAGATAAAAATTCAATAATATTTCCAATTTTCAAAGTATTTCTTATGTTCTCTTCTATGTCTTCAATACGTTTAACGATAAACTTGTTAAAACCTGACGCTTCAAAAAGGTAAGCAAATTTTATACCTCCTATTCTGAGCTTTTCACGTAATTTTTTATTTAGATCTTCTATTAGTAGTTCATCTAACGGCACAAATCCATGGAGATCTTTAACAGTAACTACATATGGAACAGAAATTACGAGTCGTGGAAATTTAAAATCTTTTAACCATTTATTTAAGTGATCTTTATCATTTTTATCTAGAGTATCATAATACTTGGATTTTTTGAATTCCTCAATAATCGAATGTACGTAATTTATATATTCTTCCATTAGCTTTTTTATAAATCCTCCCCGGTATCGATAGAGAAATAATACATAAGAAGCAGTTCCTGTTAGTTTTACTCCTCCTTTGCTAACAAATTCTACATTATCCCATTTTTTAACAATGTGTTCCAGGTATGCAGAAATTAAGGTATCACCAGGGAGAGTGTATCCCTTTGTTATTTTTAAGAATTCATCAAATTTATTTTTCAGTGTAGAATGCTGATAAAATAATCCTTCTTGAGCAACAATCATTATTAGGATTCTTTCTCTATTAAGTATAGATCTTTCAATTTCTTCTATACTTAATAACCCATTCTTGTCTAATATTTCAAGAAATCTTCTAAGGCGCTCTATTGTTCCTTCTTCGTGTTCCATTGTTCTGATTAATTTTCCAAACTCTACTACTAAATCTTTATCTAGTTCTTTTTGTTTCGATTTAATTATTTCCCTACTTAACTTTATAGTTTCAATGCTCTTAATGCGAGTGAATATTGATATAACAATTATTCCTGGCAATATTAATATGATCAAAATCGTAAGAAACTTAATTATATAGTTAGCATTGTCCAATAAATGAATGGAAAGTATAACATAATATGAAATTATTATAGTAACTAGATATGTTATAAAAGCAAGTCTTGATGTAGATCTGATTTTGGATAATATCTCTATAATTTTATTAATTGTATCAAAAAATGTATATTTAAGGGTATTCAATTTATAACTCCCATTTATTATACTAAAATAATTAATTTAAACATTACTTTATTCTTGCCTAGGGATTGAGCAAGTATGATTTATATTTATATTTAGCCAAATTCTTCCGATCTCTTTATTAACAATACTTCATTAAGCAAACTAACTAATTTATATTAGGTGCCATTTTTTGAGTATGTGGTTTTCTATGTGGTTGATTGTTTTTTGGAATATTAGTGTTAGGGCTCCTATTGTTATTATTAGTGCTATTACTTGGTCTACTCTTAGGGTTGAATAGGCGTAGAGCATTAGTGCTCCTAAGCCGTTGCTTAGTGCTAGGTATTCGGTTACTAATCCTAGTCTCCAGCTGTGCCCGGCTTCGTATCTTAGGATTGTTGCTATGTGGGTTATTGAGAGGGGTAGTATTACTTTGAAATAGAGTTTCCTGCCTCTTATTCTGTGTAGTATGGTTAGTTCTAGTAGTCTCTTGTCGATGTACTTGTATGAGCTGATCAAAGCATATATTAGTGGGAACGCTGTACAGATTATGATACCTATTATGACTAGCCAATCGTTGAGACCTATCCAGATCATTAGGAGTGGTATGAATGCGAAGCTCGGAATGACTACTATGAAGGCTACCAGGGGGTATACTATGTCTCGGACTACACGGGAGTATAGGAAGAGTGATCCAAGACCGAACCCTATTAGGACTCCTAGGATGAAGCCTGTGGTGACTCTTGCTAGTGTTATGAGGAGGTTCCATACTAGGTTCTTATGGAGGATCAGGTCTATGAATCCGAGGAGGACCATGTAGGGGTCTGGGAACAAATACCTGGGAGCAGTTAGGGATAAGAGATACCAAAAGATGAGGAGGATAGTTAGGGATAGGAGTGTGTGGAGTATTCTTGTTTTCATCCCTTTATCCCTAGATCACTGAGTATATCGGTATAGATGAAGTCATCAAGGTTGATTTCGTGATCAATTGCTCCGTACCTTTGTAGGAGCTCTGAGTACTCCTTTAGGGCTGTCTTGTTGATCTTGAGCGTATAGTCTAGGTATTTCATTGACTCCTCCATGATATCGCTTGAAGTTGCTAAGTGTTTAGCGACTATTACTGCTGCTTCGTGTGGATGAGCCTTTATGAACTCAACGGCTTTATTGATAGCATATAGGAACTTAGCCACTATCTCTGGGTGTTCTCTCAATAGTTTATTGGTTGCGAATACACCGCTACCAGGCATGTTGGGCCATAGATCCCTGCTTGTCAATACCCTGTGGGCTCCGAGCTTGACTGCTAGTGTGGCATAATGTTCTGGTATGAATGTAGCATCTATCTGGTGCGATAATAATGCATTTACAGCGATGTAGGGCGGCATCTTTGTCCATGTAAAGTTCAAACCATACCTATCCCTAACCATCATAGCAAACAACCATGTTGGAGAACCGGGACCTGTGGCTGAGACTTTTGCATTGCTCAACTCATATATGTTGCTTATGTTTCTCCATGATACGAGAGCGTAGCCGTTGAGATGAGTCATAGCAACAAGCTTTACCGGGACACCCCTACTATACATAACCAATACGGGACCAATACATGCAAGGGTTAGGTCGAACTCTCCCCTGCTAAGAGCAACAGCTAATTCTAGACCAGTACTGAATGCCTTATAGTCAATCTTTAGGCCTGCTTCGTCGAAATAGCCCTTATCTAGTGCTACCCAGAAAGCAGCAGAGTGATCATTAAGCTCAACACCAACAACAATGTTCTCGGGAGAATCATTACTCATATATGCGTTGATGAAGTAGAAACTACCAGCAAGAACCACTACAACGACAAGAACACTCGCGATCTTCAGCCAAAGCTCCATGTCTATCACCACTGTTTTAAACAAAATACTTGGGAACAATATAAAAACCTTAATATGTCAAATAATACTATTTTACAAATCTATACGGAAAACATGGAATAATTCAAATACTATTCCATCATACTAAGAACTTGGTGCAGAGATTGTATATCAACCCTAAAGAACTACTAGAAAAATCTATACATTACATTAATATCAACAAGGTAAAGATCAAACTATACGATTTCAAGGCTGCCCGATCATACCTTAATATTCCTACATAGTAAACCGAGTCAGATAAGTTATGGAAATACCAAATAACTTATTTCCATGACAGGATAACTTATATTTTGCTTTGCTTCGGCGGTCATTATGGAATTCTTTCAAACATATATTTTAA
>JAMOPC010000518.1 GCA_027064845.1 Desulfurococcales archaeon
ACTTTCGAGAGTTTTAGCGAGTGAATATATATTATGTATAAGCCTGTCATGGTCAGGTATTATTTTTAATAACTTGTCTTGTACATCGATTATAATCATTACTGTATCATCAAAGTTTATGAACACTCTTCCTCACCGAATTCTTTTTATTATGTATAATTACTAAAAATATTAATCATGACCAAGTAGATACTTATGAAGTCCATCCTTGAGCATTGGTGATTAACGATATGGTTATTGTGAGTATTACTCCTGAAATAGGTTTAAACGAGTTAAAAACATATGCTGGTGGTCTTGGAGTCCTTGAGGGAGATAAGCTATATGGTGCTGGGGATCTCGGCTTAGATTATCTAGTATTATCTCTTTTCTATAGGCATGGTTATGTTAAATACAAATTCTATGGAGAAGAACCAATACCTGAACCGGAAGAACAACCAGATACAGCATATGATGCCTTAAAACCCGAGCCCCAGTTCAAGATCATTCTACGCGGTGAGGAAATAATTGTGCAGCCATGGGTTTATAAGTATAAGACAGCTAAAGCAATATTATTTGAAGCTATTTGCCCTATGTGGGCTAGGAGATTAACGGATCGCGTCTATGTTGAAGACAGTATTGAGCATCAGTTTATGAGATATTCTTTCCTAGCAAAATCTGCGTATATTTATTTAAAGAACAGAGTAGGGTTTGAAAACATAAGTATTATTGATCTCCAAGAAGCACACACTGCTCTAATACTCTTAATGATGAACAACTATGATAAAGTAAGAATAGTAATACACACACCTGGTCCTTGGGGACACCCGGGATTCCCAGGAGATTTCATCGCCAGAGAATTCGGAGTATTCATGGGAGACTATGTAATATTGACAGAAATGGCTCTCGAAAAACTAGGTAAAGCCATTGTTGTCTCAGAGAAACAAAGAGATGTCATAGGAAAAGTATTCCCACGTCACAGAGATAAGATAAGCTCTATCACGAATGGTGTCTATTTAAAGAGGTGGATGCACGAAGAACTCTATAAGAAGTATGTTGAAAACAAACTATCAATAGAAGAATTTAAGAAAACCAAACCACTAATCAAGAACCAGTTATTAGAGTTCATAAAACAATACAAGGACAACTTAGCAATTAGTGATAAACCAGTAATTGTTTGGGCAAGAAGGCTTGCAAGATACAAGAGACCATACTTTATTGCGAGGTTTATCGAGGAAAACCCTGATATCAACGCGTTATTCGTCCTAGGAGGAAAGCCCCATCCAAGAGATAATGATGGTTTAAACTATGCTAGATGGTTTAGACGACTACATCTCAGACTGGCAAACGTAGTATATATCCACGACTATGACATACACAAGGCAAGAATCCTCCTCCAAGGCGGAGACATCTTATTATTTACACCTTTCAGTGGATGGGAAGCATGTGGAACAAGTTATATGAAAGCACTCATTAACGGAGTACCAGTTCTCTCAAGCAGAGACGGAGGAGTAATAGAGGTAGTAGAGGATGGTATAAATGGATGGTTATTTGGAGAGGATATTAGAGACTTCATCAATATCTACAACGATCCAAGAGCTCAAAACATTGACGAAAAAGACTATGAAGAGTTCAAGAACAAATTATTCAAAATAATAGACCTCTACAATAATGATAGAGAAAAATACTGGGAAATAGCATACAATGCTATAAAAATGATTCCAGAAAAAGTATCCATCAAAAACATGTTAAAGAAATACTATATTAAATAAGCACGGTAATTCTACGCACTCTTCTTTTTAAGTATTGATCGCTCAGATTCTTTTAAGGGGTTATTATTGACTCGTAAAGAAATAGACTTAGAAAAAATAATTATTAACCTCGGCAACCTCAAGTTAACGGGCAAAGAATTCATAGACACGATTGAAGAAGAAAGAAAAAGAGTACTTAACTCATATGGAGTAACAACAGAATACGAGCTTTTCCAACTATACAAAAACGGTCTCATGAGCTACGAAGAATACTATAGAGTAATGATGCACCTACACATACTCGACGAAATGAAACAATGTGTTTACGAAGAAATAGGAATAAACAATTACCTACTACACACAAACGCTCCAAGTTTAAGTAAAAAACCAATAAAAGTTTATTAATAAAAACTATTACTTAGACCGCTTTTTCATTACGAGGATAATAACTACTATGACAACAATTACAATTAATATGATGCTTAGATCAATTCCTACGTTATTATTTGTTTGAGTATTTAGTGGCTTTATATTCGCCAGTATATTGTCCCAATCTATTTTAACTTCGCCAGGGTATTCGCTAACGCTGGTAGATGATGCGAACGAACCATAAGATGTTAGTAAGGGATGTTTATCTTCAATGGCGATCCAGAATCTCATATTTTGATAGCGAAGAACAATAAATGGAGTCAGAGTCTCGTTTCTTCCAAGGGATAAATATATGTCTTCAACCAATAGTTTACCTGGATCATATATATTTATACCAGCTTCTCTTATCTGTAATAGGATCTCGTCTAGATACTTATCATCAATTCTAACTCTTACTAGTTCTCTTCCTAGTGTCGGTATGAATCCTTCTACATATACTGCTGAGAAACCATCATTAAGTTTTGGATTACAACACCTAACTTTAAGCGGAGGCTCTAACCTATATCCTTCTAAATAAAAGTAATAGACTTCGTATGGATTATAGAAAACCTTTCCATTAATCCTAGAAGTTGGAACATAACATGTGGTTGTATTATTAGTAACATTACAGATATAACCTGTAATCAT
>JAMOPC010000519.1 GCA_027064845.1 Desulfurococcales archaeon
TAATATCAATTATAGATTCAATACGGTGTTTATATGTCTGGAGAAATAGTTCTTGGACCATATGGTGAGAAATTAGGTCATTATACTCTTGTTAAGAAAGAAAAAGTACCGGAAGATATGGCTGAGAAGACATGGATTAGATGGCTTATTCGTAAAGAGGATGGTGCACCTAATTTTGCTATGCGTGTATTTGAGGTAGAGCCTGGTGGGCATATTAAGGCACATTCTCATCCGTGGGAACATGAGATCTTTGTTCTTGAGGGAGTGGGTGATATTAGGATTGGTGATAGAGTATATAGGGTTACAAGCGGCTTCTTCATATACATTCCTCCTAACGTTGAACATGAGTATTGGAATAAAGGAGATAAATCACTTGTGTTCATATGTTTGATTCCTCATACAAAACAATAATTCTGTTTTTATTATTCAAGAATTTTGAAAATAGGCTAGTCGAGTGTGAGTTGAATTGGTTAAAATAGGGATTATTGGAGCAGGACTTATGGGGTCTTCAACTGCTAAGTGTTTAGCAAGTAAGGGGCACGATGTATTAGTATATAATAGGACTAGGTCTAAAGCAGAAAAACTATGTAAAGAAATAGGTTGCAAAGTTGTTGATTATCCACGTGAACTAGGTGATGTAGATTACATACTTGTGTTTGTACTAGATGATAATGCTTTATTCAACATTGTTTTCTCGAGAGAGGGACTAATGAGTATTGAGAACAAGGATATAATTATTGTTAATGCATCAACAATAACACCAATGACTAGCGAATTAATATACAAAGTTTTACGAGATAAGGGAATAACATACGTTGAAGCACCAGTTTATGGTAGTGTTGATGAAGCCTTGAACTGTAGTTTATTATCCATGGTTTCTTGTGAAGAAAAAATATATGGAAAAGCCGTGGAGTTCATAAAAGAATATAGCTCTGAAATAATATATGTTGGAGAAATACCGAAGGCTATGGCTCTCAAACTATCTCTCAACAATATAGGGTTATCAATGCCGCCAATCATTGGTGAAAGCTTAGCATTACTTGAAGCCTATAATGTAGATCTCAGTGTATTCTTAAACGTATCATCTAAGCTTTGGTTTGGGAAAATTCTTGAGAGATATCTTAATAGGATTATGAAACCTTCTAAACACGTAAGATTCACTATTCATGGAGCATCTAAAGACTATAGATTAATAACTAGGACTCTAATAACCAATAATTATCCATCAATAATATCGTCTGCTCTAATGAACTATTACTCAGCCGCAACAAAAGAGTATGGAAAAGAAGATTATCCTAAAGCTGCTAAATGGATTCTGAAAAAAGAATAAGTAAAAAATTATAATTTTTTACCTAACTATGATTACCGTTACTGGTGAATTGCTAGCTATACTGATAGCTTTGCTTCCAATTGTTAGCTCGCTAGATAGAGTTCTTCCACGAGCGCCCATAACTACTAAGTCATAGTTTCCATCAGATATTTCTTCTAATAGTGTGCCAGCTGTACTGTTTTCAGCTGGGTCAAATTCTAGAGTCTTGAATTCTACGTCAACGCCTCTGCCTTCAACTCTCTTCTTGGCTTTTTCTATTGGGTCAAAGTCGAGTTTGTAGTTCTTTGGTTTCACGAATACTACCGTAATGTGTGAACCATAGTGTTTTGCGAGATCTACTGCTAGGTCTAATGCTTTTAAACTATTCTCACTACCGTCGACTGGGACAATTATTTTTCTAAACATAAAGCTTATCTCATATGTAGGGGCTTCTTTATAAGCCATATTTTCTCACCCTTTCACCTATATCATATATAATATATTATGGATAGAACTATAAGAGAGTGATTAAGTTAAAAATTAGATGAACTTACCTAAACCAAGTATTTCGTCTGTTAACTCAATTGTTTTATGCACGTACGGCGAAGATGTAATGGCTCTAATAGCGTCTATGTTTTCTGGTATAACTATAGATTCTTGATGAACAGCTTGCATTAGCCATAACTCGTTGTCATTAGTATATATTGTATTCTCCCAAACGATGAGTTCTGGTATATCGTATCTCTTTCTACCAAGGTCTCTGGCTGCTTCTATTATTTTAGCTGTTGAGTCTATCCCTGTTAACCTAGTATCTACTAGTATTATCCTCCTGGTTGTTCTTAATGCTTCTATTACATCCCTTTTATTAATGCTCTCCTCAAATACAATGTACACGCTGTGGACATGCATTAGAGTAGTTGGTACTATGA
>JAMOPC010000520.1 GCA_027064845.1 Desulfurococcales archaeon
GATATGTAGCATTACATATAATATATAATAAGGTAATAAAACTATTAATTAGCACCACGTCTACATAGTGGTGAATTATTCTTTGAAAACAGTGATTGTCGATAATCTTGTCAAGAAATATGGTAAAGTAATTGCATTAAAAGGTATAAGTTTCGAGATTTATCGTGGAGAAGTATTTGGATTATTGGGACCAAATGGAGCTGGA
Organism: Desulfurococcales archaeon; assembly: GCA_027064845.1. Lineage (GTDB taxonomy): Archaea > Thermoproteota > Thermoprotei_A > Sulfolobales > Desulfurococcaceae > JAGHDU01. The sequence goes on from JAMOPC010000520.1 coordinate 206, forward strand.
AAGACAACTACGATAAGAGCTATTAGTGGAGCATTAAAACCAACGAGTGGAAAAATAATAGTTCTAGGAATAGATGTTATAAAAGAACCATTGAAAGTAAAGAAGAGAATAGGTGTTGTACCAGAACTTCCAAGTATGTATCCCGAACTTAGTGTTAGGGATAACTTATACATTATGGCAAGATTCTATGATATGAGTAGAGACGAATTCCATGAGAGACTCGAGATAATATCCGAGCAACTAGGAATTAAGCACATTTTAGGAATAAAATATGGTCATTTATCAAAAGGATATAAGAGAAGAGTAGATATTGCAGCATCTCTAATACATGATCCAGAAATAATTTTATTAGACGAACCAACTTCGGGTCTAGATGTTTTTGCAGCCAATAATCTTAGGAAATTATTGAGAAAACTAGTATCTATTGGTAAAACCATAGTATTATCCTCACACTATATTGATGAAGTAATGGAGCTTTCCAACCGAGTCCTTCTCTTATATAATGGTGTTAAACTCTTCCTCGATAAACCTATTAATCTTAGAAGAATACTCAAGCTCAAGAAAAAGGTGAAACTCTACTTAGCAAAACCAGCGGATAGATCCCTGTTGATAATGTTAGAGAAAAACATTGGTTGTGAAGATTGTAGAGTAGAGCTTGAAGATGAAAGAGTCATTGTTATCAATACTGACAAGCCTTTAGAAACCATAACTCTTGCTAAACAAGTTGTGGAGGAAAACAATAATAGAGTAATAGATGCAGACATACTTCCACCTAGTTGGGAAGATGTATTTATCAAATACATCGAGCCCTTAGAGAAAAGAGAATGTGGTCAATGTCCATTGGCATCTACGGGTGTTTGTGGATGATGAAAGCATTCCTAATATTCTATAAGGATCTCCGACAATACTATTCGAAAGCACCCGTTATTAGTTGGGGGATACTGTTTCCATTAGCAGTAATTGTTCTAATCGCTATGAGTATGAAAGTATATGGTGAATCAAGAATGATCCCAGCAATGTTCACTATCTCATTATTATTCGCTTCCACCAGCATGGCGCAGGTAAGCATTAGTTTTGAGAAAATGAGCGGAAGCTTCAATAGATTACTCTATCTCCCAATATCTACGGGAGAACTATTGCTTGGGAAAGCTCTTGGAGGATTTATGTATGGATTCATAGGCTCAGGCATATCTGCTCTCGCAATATATATTATAACTGGAAACATACTCGTGATCAAACCATTATTCCTACTACTAGGAGTCATTATAGGATCCCTTATATTCACATGTATAAGCATAGTCATAACACTACTCCTTGACCCAATACCTGGAGTAGCTCTTCTAAACATCGTTAGATTCTCGATGATGTTTCTAGGAGGAGTTATTTTCCCATCAGCACTAATACCTCTCCCAATAAGGAATACAGTCTACATATTCCCATCGGTATATGTTAACGAAATGATCAGATACGGATTATATAATGAATGGGACTATGTCGACCCTTACACATCACTAGTTATGAGCTTGATCATAGTAATTACACTAATTATTGCTTCCTATAGGCTTATACACTATATATTATATAGGTAAATAAGAAAAAAGTATAGACATCTCCATATGGAGGGGAAGAGTTTTCAGCCATAAACTAGTCATAATCGAGGAATCACGTAAGAGATGTATGGAGGAATCATTCCAGACCCCTTTCTATACGATCTATAAAGCTTTAAGAAGCGATCAGCAAGAAACACTAAAAATTGCAAGAAAAGTCATAAGTGGAACAGGAATAGGATTGCCAAGAATAACTGCATTAAACTACTATTGTGGAGAACACTTTAAATACATTGATAAAGAACTAGTCTATAAAGAGATCCTTAGCAAAAAACTCGACATGATAATAATATCATCTAGCAAAGGAATAGTTCATGCCCTCGAAAAAATAGAACCCTATACAACAATCTTCACAAACAAAACTATTAATCAATGGATAAGACTAGGGCTCCCAGAAATAATTATGCATTATATATTGAATACAAAGCCGGCTGAAACATATTGGTTTACAAGAAAGAATAGCCTCATCTATAGAATACTCCTAGAAACCGGCAAGATCATGAAAAAATATCTTAGAAAAATAAGAGTTTACCACGTATATCCATATGGATGTAAAAACCCAATAAACATTTACAAAGCACTCGGCATGGGGATAAATGAATTAATTAAAACAGGTAAAATCCCTATCCAGATAGGGAAATGTATTCTCGTAAAAGAGAGAATAACTAAGACCATAATAGGTTAAAATATTCACATAAACACGTATAGCTATAAAAACATTTTCATAAATCCTAAAGAACAAGGCTCAATGAAAACCCATTTAAATAACGAATACATAACCTATACATGAAAAATATGAAAAATTTCCTTGCTTTTAACAGGTGTTAGTTCTTGGAAAAAAGCGTTCTTAGGCAAAAAGTCTTCTTGAAAATACTTGTTTCCATAGTATTGATTTTAGTAGTTTCCTCGATTGTAGTATATAATATCTATCCTAGTAATAATGCCAAAATGAGTTTTGACAAGGAGAAGCTTAAGAAGATATACGAGCTCAAAGTCCCATTAATCAATATCTCAATTAGGATCAGTGACGAATATGTTGGAAAAATCCAAGAATATGTTTTAAAGAATTTAACGTACGTTCAACAACTAGGATTTAATGATACCGTGTTTGAAGAATTTGTTAAAAATAGTTTATCTTACTTAGAGAGAGCAAACAAGACAAGTGATAACTGGGAAAGACTTAAACTATTAAGAAAAGCTTATTTTGAATTAGTAAAGGCTAAAGCCTATTTCCTTTATAAGAAAGGAAAGATAAGCATACAGAAACTATATAATGAAGCTCATAACGTGGAGAAAACCTTCAGGAAATATAAGAATGAAATTCTTGGAAAAGACATTTATATCGGCAAGAACATTGACTCAGCAGTTATAAGAGGATATAAGATTGAACGTGTATTAATAGTTGGAGAATCATATATCCATAATGCTTACAATACTCTAGGATTAGAAGAGCTTCCATTAGAAAAGAAAATAGTTGAAGTAGCTCATTCAATCGCAGTAGTCAAGGCGATGATCAACGACTCATACGAAGTATATAGAGAAGCATTTCAAGGAATGAATTTAAGTAATATGAAGAGCTACAAAGAAATAATTAAGGATGCCTACTGGAAGATCCATGATTTAGTTAAGAGAATGGCCGAGGAAAAACTGAAAAGCATCAACGAGAAGACATATGTGTATGACTTAAAATACACTATATACGGCTATATTAGGTTCTCCAAGAATCATTATAAACAAAAATACTATAGTACAGCTTTGATCGAGATCATAAAAGCATATGCTCATCTACAATGCATTAATGCAGCCAGAGAAGTTCCTTCATTGGATGCTTTAGACCCACAGACAAATATAACTCTAGACGAGCTCTATAAGGTTAAGAAAGAATTAGTAGACTTGATCAAGGAAAAGCTAGAAAAATATAGGAATTACGGAATAATGCTGCTTATACTTAAGGATGGATACTATGAAATTGGGGCAGCACAAATAGCATTATCACGGGCAATCTACAACGATACCTCACCAAGACAAATAGCTTATCATATAAGCATGGCATACATGTTCTTCACAGTATTTAAACAATACTACGAAAACGTTGACATAACATATGACATGTTAATAGAGACTCTGTATAATTATAAATGAAAGAAAAGGTCTATACCAGAACTACATAAACATGTTTTTTAATCTCAATACTATTAATATTATTAGGTTCTGTTGAAAATTAATAAGGTTTATACACCTTATATATAATTATTGTTAGGTGATTTTATTTGTTTAAGCACTTAGAAAACACTAGTTTGTTTAATGAAATATCTAATAGGCTAGGCGATATAGTATTTATAAGCAATATTCTAATAAGAGGGGAGCTAACGTTATCACGTAGATTACCTAGTATGGAAGACTTAGAACATATACTTGGTAAAGTATGTAGTGATAAGACATGCTATGTTCATGTGAGGTTTTATGATAAAAACAATAGAGAGCTTGGAGAACTTAAAATACTTTTACATAATGGATATATTCTCGGAACAGTTTTAGGTGCTGGCACAGAAACCATTGTTGGTTTGAATGCTCTTAATAGTGTAGACAAAATTAAGAATAAAGATGTTTCGTACATAAGAGCTGTTGTCTATAAAATTAGTGACAAAATATTATCAGAGCAAGATAGAGAATTATTAAGAAAAGCTACTGAGGAGCTGAAAAAGTCTCCACAAAGAAAGATTGAGAGGCCGGAGAAGGGGAGAGAAGTTGTTAAAGAGAAACCTGAGGAAAAGATCATGAGGAAATTAGAGGAGATCGGTGTGCCAGTGGTAAATATTGTTCTTGCCGAGGGGAAGAAATATACCGTTCTAGACATTATATGTGACGAAGACCGGGAAATCCCTGATCCGAAGAACATAGTATTGGCTGCAATAAGGTACTTCTTAGATGAAACAGGAGGAAAACATACTGGAAAAATAAAAGTCGCTGTTCACCATAAGAGGACCTATTCAGAGACAATTAATGTTGGAAAAGACGCTGATGTATACATCCTTATAGGTAGTATTCCAGAAATAGTTTGGAAACACAACCTCTTTATAGACAAATATAAATACAAGTTGCGAGGAAATAAATTAGAACTCTCACTCGTTCTCCGAAGATCAGGTATATATTCAACAATTAACATCCGCGACATAGTCAAGATAATATACGATAAAATCAAAGACAAGTGGAAAGGAGAATTAATCCTAAAGGCAAAAATAGGAACCTGGGGACTAGAAGCAAAATATCCCGAATAAAAAGCCTTGCATT
>JAMOPC010000521.1 GCA_027064845.1 Desulfurococcales archaeon
TCAATGTAATTACTAATATGTTTAACTAATTCCGAATAATCAGTTTCACTCATAGACCTACTTACATTCATTAACTCATCATAATTTACATGAATAACATTAAAACCTATGATCTTTTCAAAGAATATAGCATCGTTACTTGGCTTATCTCCGCTTGAAACCTCTAGTACTCGCATATTTTTCAATAAATCTGCCGCTATAATAGCTCTGTAAAAGTAAGTAAATTTCTCTAATAATTCATTTTTATCACTATAATAGATCAGTTTGACTTTATAACCCTTATCCAAAAGTTTTGCTCTAACGGAGAGTGCTGATGCTAAGCTATTATGTTTATCATTAGCTATGAGAAGCACAGGCTTATTGTACGGTGTAACAGTTCTATAGACTAGCCCACTAGTGCCTCCTGTTAAGTGCACAGCTATAATTAAATCATATTTGTCAAGAGAAATATTAGGCTCACTAGTATAGATCTTATCAACGACATCAATATGTTCGAAACTACTCATTACAGACATTACTTCAGAATATAATTTTTCATAATAATTTTTCTCATGTATACTTGATGCAAATCCCATGACAATCATTCTCAAGACATACATCACCCAACTTAATACTCTATGATAAGGGAATAAAAAAGTATAGAAAAACCATTCATGACACAAGGAACTAGTTGTTCGACTGAATACTAAAACTTTCTCGATGAACACATATTAATTATTGGCATGAACAAATACGTGAAATTATACTTATTTATAATATTCATGTACTTATTGATAAAGGTACAAACAAGTTCTTTAGTATTCCTGTAAGTGAATGGATCCTTTATCGATTGAGCACAATACAATAAATTATCAAGGATCTTGGGGATTTCAACAATGTATTCTAACCTATTCCGTATAAAGACTAAATCCTCATATAATCTTAGAGCATCAAGATAATGTTTATATGCTTCGTCAAAATTATTGTGCATCATATTATATTCAGCCAGTCTCAAATATATGTCTCCTAATAATGATTTCTCAAAGAACCTACTCTTAGGAGAGTATGAGAGTATTTTCCTATAGTAACTTATAGCTCTTTTTAAACGACCATTCTTTTCATAATATTTGCCTATTATAAACGCTAATTTTATTGCTAAATCATCTTTATCAATTCTTGAAAAAACTTTTTCAGCCTTCTTAGCTGATTTCTCTATATCTCCTCTGTGAAACATTATTATTGCTTCATATGCTTCTCTATATTCTGGCTTAATTTTAGGAATGTTTCTATAGAGATAATTATATGCTTCTGTATAGAGACCATTCTTAATCAAAGACTCTATGTATAGTTCAAAAATATCCCAATCAAAATATATTTTTGACAAAATATTACCGATCTCGTATACTATGTCCGTGAAACCTATACTGAAATACAATCTCATAAAGTTCTTAAGCAAGAATATAATTTTACTTGAAATAAGATCATTAGGATCAATAGGTTTCAAAGTTTCGGTTAAACCTACTCCAATTATTCGTAATGCCTTAACATCTTTCTCCTTAGCTAGAAATCTTGATAATCGATAAATCACTTCAAGTACATCGCTTATCCTCCCAGGATCCTTAGAGATAGTGTTTTTCGCATGATCTACTAAGTCTTTCAGGAATAAATGCTCTGTATAGCTGCTTGTTCCTCTAGAAGCTATATATCTTAATACATAGTAATTCAACTTTATGACCGGATCAACGGTTCTCCCAATCAGAATGTCATCGGATTCAATGATCACGGTCCTATATAGTTTCTCACCTAGCAGGCACTTATAGTACCAGTACCTAATCAAATAGTTTTTCTCAATACGCATATCATCCATAAATTCTTTCTCAAAAACCTCTCTACAATTCTCGTAGTTTTTCATCATTATCTGTATAATCGTCCTCCAAAACACAATATGTTTTCTCAAACGCTCACTATACTTAGGTGGAAGCAGATTCAAATCATTAAGAAGGCTTAAGGCTTTATTAGCATCAATAAGTGCTTTACTAAGCAATCCCTTTTTCGTGTAATAGACCATCCTAGCGTACAAGTATTTCAAGTATAAATACAATGCCCAGAAACCATAATGGTTAGCTAAATCATGAAAGGCATTATCAATTGATAAATACTTCTCATTAATATTCTCATATGATTTATTAGCATATTTTTTAATTATAACTGGTATTATCGATAAATACCTATACTTTATCTTCGGAACATTAATGTATTTTTCTACCAGACCTAAGATCTGTTCAACTTCACCAAGATTTATTAACCAGTCTTTTTTCAGACCAATCCTCATATACTTGAGAAGCATAATTACGTCTTTTGGCTCATTTGTAGACAGGACCTCTTCTCTTAGTTTCTCATAGTTATCCGTGAATACTTTTTGATCATCTAGAAGATATGCCAATAAACAACACAAACTGGGTTCATTAATACATTTACCATTACTATAGTAGTTGTTCAGAGCTTTCAAGAACTTATTTATCTTCTCATACTTCCGAGAATCTAGTAGAAAACCATATGTATTCAATAATGATGAGTACTCGGTCAAGAAAGTTTTAACATTCTCATTATCTTTTTCTAATAAGTAGATCTTTAATAATTTTAATCCAGAATCAAATAAGAGGTTTACTTGTTCGAACTTACCAGTTTTGACATTACTGAGTGATTCAACATAGGTTTTCGTTAAATAATTCTTTGCTTTATCGAGTATTCCAAGACGCGATAAAATTATTGCTCTTATATAGGTTGAATAAACATTTTTATTAGGTAATTTTTTCTTGACAGGTCTGCCACTAAGGAGTTCTAGGAACACGTATTTCTTTAACCTAGGTCTTTTCTGAGAAGTTTCTAACAGTGATAATGCCTTATCATAATAGCCAAATAGAACATATAACTTTAGCAAGAGTTTTTTTGAACCCAGCCTTCTTAAGTGTTCATAATACTCTACTGTGTCTTTATTTAATGAGATCTTATCATATAGTATTCTTTCTATGATTTTTTTAACATAGGGATCTTTCTCCTCCTCATATGCTTCAATGATTGTTTCCAATGGAGCTTTTCTGAGAGAAAATAGTTTCTCTACTTTTTTCTTAGGTTCACCTTGTAATCCCTTGTTTCTTAATATGTTTAGGATCATTTCTTGATCGTGGATATCAGTGAACAATAAACTGATCTTAAACATTGTTTTACTTGTTAAGCCCTTACGGGATATTTCGTCTCTTAATTCAGTTACATAAGTATCAGTACCGAAATCTATGTAGTGTATAGGATAAATTACCTTAATAAGCGGGTTGACGTGTTTTCTTCGCAGAGTTTTTTCTAATAACTGTGGATAATTAAGGATAATTAGTAATTCTTCTATTAATGATGTCGTTGTATAAAGGTATTTTTCTATGTTTGCTAAGATATTTGTCCAGTTCGTAATTGCTTCGAATATCTTTCTAAAATCATTGTTCTCTTCTAGGAGTGTATTTATAGTTTTAGCCCATATTTTATGAGGTAACATATAGACTTTATTGCCTAAGGGTGCAAGAAGAGAGAAAGGATCGCCACGTGTTTTAATCATTTTTGTAACTGATAAAATTAAGTCTTTTGAAGAGATATTGTATAGTGCTGTGTATACTGATACTAAACCTATTAGGGGAGAATACTTTCTTTCTTCATAATACTTTGTGAATACGTTATAGATCATGTCATTAACGTTACTTGGAGGTTCTTTTATGTTATTCTTCCTACAATATTCTTCGATGTGTATTTCCATTAAGTTATCATAATTATTAAGTCCCTTGTTTACAGCTATTTGTTTTAATTCTTTCTCATTATATATGCTTTGATCGTATTTGACAATAATGGTTTGACCTGTATAGTTTCTAGTTTTCTCTAATTCTTCGGGAGCAATAACTACATAGTTGTTTGATTTATAGAATTTCTTGACAATATCGAGGTTGTGCCTATCCATAGTGCCTATGAATTTCTTCGTTAATAAAGAGTTTACCTTGTGATAATCAATGTCGTCATAAATAGCTATTGTGTTTTTAGGTAGTCTTTCATGTTCGCTACTATATACTAGTTTGTAACCATATTTTTTTATTAAGACATGGGCTAGGAGATAGAGATGAGTTGATTTCCCTATAAAGTCGTCACCTGCTAATACAAGGTTATTGTTTCTAGAGACTATTTCAGCCATTAACTTTACTCGATTCATAGTCTCCTCGGGAATAACTAGTGATTTCACAGGGATTTTGAGGAAATACGCTAAGCATTTTTGACATTTGATCTCCATAAAATATAGTGTATCAAGGAACTCGAATAATTTCTTATAAGTTTTTATGTTCTTTAATAATTTTTTATACTTTGACTTATCCTTTATTAAGCGGGAAAAGGTATTGTACCCGTATTTGTCTTCAAAATGCTTTAATAGCTTGATCCTTATGCCTGGATCCGGTATAATCTTATCAATGAAGTCTATTATTTTATAAATATCTTTTTCAAAAATGTATGTATCTAATAAATATTTTATCTTATTTAATAACTCTGTATATTTTGATAAGTAAATATTGTATTCTGCGAGAGCGGTCTCAAATCCTTCATGAGAAATTTTAACTGATAAGTCAATAAATGGAATAAGCCGCGGATTATTTGAAAATTTGAGCAAAAGATCAGATATTATACTTAAGTCTTTATTAATTGACAATTAGAGATACACCTATGTTATAAAATTATCTCATATCAAATATATCTTTAGTTTTATACGCGTGGAGTAATTCTTGTTTAGTAAAGTTTTAAACCCTACTTCTTTCTTCCGATAATATAATATATGAGTGATCCCAATAAGATGAATGCTATAACATACGCAACATACTCGATCGGATATTTGTTAGAGGTTTGCATAGTCTTTTTTTCTTCAGGATTTTCTTGATTCACTGTTGTAGTTATGTTATAAGCATTAGTTGTTATTGTTGTATGAATTTTTCCTATTACATTGTATAGTTCTTCAACATTCGTATCTATTAGTTTATAATATAATTCATAGACGTATCTTTCGTTTTTTACAGTATTGTTTGCCTCTGTGAAATAGTA
>JAMOPC010000522.1 GCA_027064845.1 Desulfurococcales archaeon
TCCTCCTCGATCTTCTCAGGATTCATATAGTTTGCAGGTGCATCAGCTATTCTCCTAGCATAGTTGACTGCATCAGCTATTAGTTTCGCTTTCTCAATTATAGGACTTAGTTCTTCTCCTCCGCTAGTTTTTACAATGATCTTTTTAATACTTAGTTCCTTTTTATCACGAGTCTTATATGGTTCACCAGGATCATAAAGTGTCATTTCAGAAATAATAACTAGATCCATTAAGGCCTTCTTATCATCAACTCCGCTAGGAACATTACTCATATCTACAAGTATTTTTTCAGCCTTAGTACTAGTTAATTTATTGATAAAACCAGCAGTCGCTAGTCTTAATGATTCATACGAAGGAGAATCACCGAGACCCGCTAAAACAATTCTCTTAAATTTACCACTAACTCGTAGAAGATATACTTCTCCTTCATCTCCTTTAAACTCCTTAGCAATAATAATATCATCCAATAACTCGCTCACAAATCCCTTCACATAATCAGGAACCACGGGCCTATCCTCCTTCTTAGTAGCAAAAACCACTAAGGTATCTGCATCTATTTCTTCTACTCCTTTAGAAGTTACAATATACTCGAGTTTTGTCATATTTGTGCACCATCCGAATAAGTGTGTACACCCACCTACATTACTAATCATATATACATTGTTATAGTTAATAAATTAAACGAACTAGTTAGACACATTACCTTCTCGAAAAGATTTAATAGTAGGAATTAATAAGCTATACCAACATTTAATACTAAAGAAAACAATTGTATAAAGGAAAGAGAAATGATCCTCGGAGTAATACTTGCAGCAGGAGAAAGCAGGAGATTCCCAGGAAACAAACTATTATTTAAATGGGAAGGAAAACCAGTAATAAGACACACACTAGAGAATGCATTGAAAAGCAAAATAGACAAAATAATACTCGTACTAGGACACGATAAAGATAAGATCATTAATGTAGTCAAAGACTTAGATGATAAAATAGAGTATGTGTACAACCCAAGATATAGAGAAGGAATGAGTACAAGTGTAAAAACAGGCGTGAAATACGCATATGAGAAATACGGTGAAAAAATAGAAGGAATCCTGATAACTCCTGGAGATACTGCATGGATCCCTCCAGAAGCATATAATATGGTAATAGAAGAGTTCTTAAAGAAAAAACCCCTCATAGCAGTAGCTTCATATCAAGGTAGAAAAGGACACCCAATAATATTTCATAGATCACTAATACCAGAGATACTGGAGATAAGTGAAGAGACAAGAGGATTAAAGAAAATTACGAGAAAATACAGTCCATATACACTAGTCGTGGAAACGCCTTATCCAGGAGTAGTACTAGATATCGATACCTATAACGACCTCAACCGTGTAAAATATATGTTGAAAAAGTGATTCCGATGTCAATCGAAAAAAGGATTAGAGAATTATACCAAGTAAATCCTAAAACAAGGATAATTGTTAAAAAAATACATGAAAAAGCAAAACTGCTCGAAAAAGAGGGATATGATAATATAAGAATAATGAATTTCTGCGGAACCCATGAATGGACTATAACCCATTATGGTATAAGAACACTAATGCCTGATAACATAGAATTGATAGCTGGGCCTGGATGCCCGGTTTGTATAACTCCCGGCCATTATGTCGATATATTAATAGATCTATCATTCGATGAATACATTGTTCTAAGCTATGGTGATTCATACAAACTACCCGGAACAAGGATCAGGGGTATTAGGAGCTTATTCGATGCAAGACTTCATGGTGGAAAGACAGAAATAGTATATAGCTTCTATGATGCAATAAAAAAGGCCATAAACAATAAGGATAAAAAATACATTTTCTTCGCAGTGGGTTTTGAAACAACTATGCCGTCGACAGCAGTTCCGCTTGTAAATAATATGGTCCCCGAAAACCTTTACATATTATCAGCTTATAGACTCACACCACCAATAATGAAGTACTTACTAGAAAAACACCCAGAGGCAAAACTAAGCGGAATACTTGCCCCAGGACATGTATCAGCAATTATAGGTGCTAATTCATGGTTATTTCTTCCCCAAAAATATGGTATTCCAACAGTGGTTGCTGGTTTTGAACCGTTAGATGTACTAATAGCAATATACTATATACTGAATATGCTTCTATCAAAGAAACCATCCCTTGTAAATGAATATACAAGAGTAGTTAAGCCTGAAGGAAACATTTACGCCAAAGAAACGATCAAGAGGGCATATAAGATCGTTGATTCTTACTGGAGAGGAATAGGTATTGTGCCACTAAGTGGTGCAGTGCACAGAGAAGAATATAGTAACAGGGATATTTTGAGAGTCTTAGGAATAGAGGATAAACCCGTGAAGGATATTCTGCCGGGATGTAGGTGCCCGGAGGTAACACTTGGATTAGCAAAGCCTACAGATTGCCCATTGTTCTTGAAGGCATGCACACCATCTAAGCCCTATGGTCCATGTATGGTTAGTAGTGAGGGAACTTGTAAGATCTGGGCAGAAAACCTGCCTGTAAGGATTAAGTAGTTTAAACAATAAATATCGGGATGGCTGATAATCCCATGAATAATCTTTCATACTTTGTAACTCTATGATGTAAGAATGGGAAATGCATTTTTTCAGTAATAGTTCTTTGCCTAGTAATAATAATTGCTTTAGCATCGCTTAGTTCTTCGAGAGACTTCTTAACAAAATCCTCTATATCAACATGATCTATGACTAAAGTATTGGTTCTCAAACCCATTCTACTAAGTCTATTCTGCAACTCGATCAACCTATTTCTATTAGTTTTCCTAGACAAGATAATATCAAGTGAAGCATTATGTTTTCTACAAAGATAATATGCAAGCTCAACAGCTCTTTGTACACGGCTAATATCTAGACAGACCATCCCTATCTTATCAATTTCACCTCTAAGCAAGTATTCTTTCCTCTCAAAAGAATACGGAGTTATAATTAACGATGGCTTAGGGATAATACTAATGATCTTAGAAGCTGTTGATCCAATTAATCTAGATGGAGGTGTTGGGCTTGAAGAAGAAGTCAATACTATTAAGTCTATATTGTATTGTTCAACATATTCTTTGATCTTTTTAACAGGATCCCCATGAACAATAGCCTTCTTAATATAGTGAACACCATTCTTACGCAATATGAGCTCGATCTCTTCAATAGCTTCTCTAACTATTTTCTCGAACGAGCGGTCAATCAGCTTCGTGTATAGGCTCCTCTTTTTAGAAAACTTTGGTATAACTGATAATATATGATATATAGAACTGGGAAAAAGCTTAACAGAATACTCAGTAGCGAATAGGATGATCTCGTTTTTTATTGCTGATATAAGTATATTATTGACCTTATACAACTCGGTCCTCCCTACATAATGCCTCCATATCTAACTAATAGGTATATTGTTGAAACTAATATTGTTACCACCATGACGGATAAACCATACTTAATAAAGCCACGAAAAGATATAGGATAACCATGTTTTTCAGCAATTCCAGCAACAACCACATTTGCACTAGCACCAATCAATGTACCATTACCGCCTAAGCAACTCCCTAGACTCAGTGCCCAGTAAAGAGGTGTTATATCGTAGGCTACATTATTAGCAATAACATCAATGACGGGAAGCATGGTCATTACAAATGGAATGTTGTCTACAAAAGCACTTATAAAAGCAGATACCCATACAATGATTAACATTAATATTCTATGATCTGTCGAGAAACCTACTATTCCATAAGCAATACTCTCCATTAAACCTAGTTTTTCAACACCCTTAATAACAATAAACATCGCTATAAAGAAGACAAGAGTTGTCCAATCCACTCTATGAAGAACTTCTTCGATATCAATTTTCCTACCAACAAGAACGAATAATATACCTACACCTATAAGAGCAGGCACGGCTGGAGGATAACCTAAAACGTCCTCAAGCGTGAACAAGAACACAACTACTAGGAACGGAATAAGTGCTTTTCCTAATTTTCTCTTATCAATACATACATAGTACTTAATACTTTCAATAGATATTTTCCTCAACCTATTCTTGTATTCTGTAAACCATTTATTGAAAATAAGCCTTATAATCAAAGCATAAACAAGGAAGACAAGAAGGACTGCTGGAGCAACATTATAGATAAAATCCATGAATCCAAGCTCAGCATGAGAACCTATTAAAATGTTTGGCGGGTCACCTATCAATGTGGCTGTACCACCAATATTTGATGCAAAAACAATCATGATCAGCAAAGGCCTTGGATCTATTTTGATTTTCTTACAGATCTCGATAACGATAGGTGATATTATGAGAACCGTTGTTACGTTATCAATGAAAGCTGAAATTAAAGCAGTTGCTCCTGATAGAACTATTGCAAGTTTATATGGCTTATTGAAGAACTTTGATAAGATCTTGGAAGCTATCAAGCTGAAAAAACCTGTCTCACTAAGAATACTGACCATAATCATCATCGACATAAGCAATAGGATTGTATCTATATCGATGCTGTAGAGCAACTCGGTATATGAACTATATCCTAGGAACACATTGATTAATAGGACGATACCCGCCATTACAAGAGCAACAATTGTCCTATGAGCAACTTCAAGTGTCAATAGGATATATAATGTTACTAGTATTCCAGCACCAATTAATGGGTATACTGGTACCACTTTAGGTCATCACATGACTCCTTATACTTGCTACCATGAAAACAGTATTTACGTTTTCCCATCCTAATAATTCTTTTCGAAAAATATTTATTTCTCCCAACATATAGGTTGTGGAGGGTATTATGGAAAAGGATCTAATTATTATTGATAATCCATTAGCAAAATATTATTTAACTATTCTTCGAAGCAAGAATACTACCCCCAAGATCTTTAGAGATCATATAAGAAAACTTGGATTTATACTAGGTTATGAGGCCTCTAAATATCTCAACTGGAGGAAAGTATTTATTGAAACACCTTTAGCGAAGACAGAGGGGCTAGAGCCTGCTAAGCCAGTATATATAGTTGGAATATTAGGAGCCTCAATTCCCATGATTG
>JAMOPC010000523.1 GCA_027064845.1 Desulfurococcales archaeon
AATTATAGGTGGGGATTGCCTAGCAAATGCATTGGATCGCCGAGTATAAATTGTGTATTAAGTACAGACTATGATATAGGGCCTCTTGTCCCTCCCATTGCATGGTTAGATTTGTTTAAGAACGCCATTTCTGCTATATCCCCACGTTTATTCAGCTCTCCCACGCGGAGTATTTTAGAGAACTATATTAATGAATCAATCAATGTATTTGTTGTGAATGAGAATCTCATTGAGGAAAAGATAAGGTCATTATATAGGCTTGTAATTGGAAGCAATGACCTTTACATAGAAGAACTAGGCAACGTAACTGTTTCATGTAATGCAATAGTAATATGTCAAGATACTTGCTACGGCAATTTCCAAATAGTATTTAAACTAAGAAATAATAATGATTTAAGAAATATTGGTTGGAACAACTTGAGAATAATAGTTTACGCTGGTAAGTATAGATTCTTCCCACAATACTTCCACAGAAAAACAAGTAACTCTACAATCAAAATATTTTTCTCCATGCGTGAATTCTCCCTAAAAGATCCCATGTACATATACATAGACAATTTCCATTTACTCATTAAACCTTTTATTAAGAAAATATAGAGACCTAAAACCCAATAACGTCGATAACCTACTTAATCTACAGTGCCTTTGGTATTCATGTTAGCAAATCACTGTTTTTATCCTGTAATTTGATAAATCAGTATTTCGTAGCTCATCCCCACATACCTTTATTTGTTCATCACCTCGTTCTAGAATAATACATCCCTCCGGTTTAAGATCTTCTATCCTACCATTATACTTAATAGTACCATCTTCAAGAACAACTACTCTATTTGGGTCTAGTCTTGAGATTATATGTGATGATACAAGAATACAGTTATCTCTCCTCGAAGCATAATTTATTGCTTCGGAAGCCAATGTTCTAGAACTTGTATCTAGTCCCCTGAAAGGTTCGTCGAGCAAAATAATTTTTCTATTAGATGAAAGAGCTTCAACAAGATGTAATCTTCTACGGAACCCCTGGGAGAGTTCACCCACTTTTTTGCTCATATGTTTTGATAACTCGAATAAATCGATATATTGATCAACAAGTCCTGGATCGTGTATTTCTCTCAAAGAATCTATTACATCATCCACATAAGCATTATAAGGTATAACATCTTTTTCAGGAAGATAAAAGATATTCTTCGAAACCTTATCTATTTCTACGAAAGGATCAAAATTTAATACACGAACTCTTCCAGCTATAGGCTTCAAGAGACCAGCAATTATTTTAAATAATGTTGATTTCCCGGAACCATTTGGTCCAACAACTACTATTAAACCATTAAAAACTTCTAAATCAATGTTTTTAAGAACAATTATTTTATCATAGCGCGCGAATACTTTTTCAAGGAGTATTAAAGAGTTTTTCATAGTTAGACGCTCCTTATAACAATTTGTACCTTAACATTATTGGTTATTGGATAGGCTTTCCAAAGCACTAGGTAAATATGAAGAGCTAGGTAGGGATGGCTAATATGGAGGGTTATAGTTGTGTTCATATATTCTATTATTTTTCCTCCCGCATACAGGTATATCGAGTAATTACCCCTTAATCCAGAAACCGTTAAATTTATGGAAGCTTTACCAGGCTTGAATGGATAGAAGAGGTCCATTCTGTACATGGGATGGGAATTCTCGCTATATATGAGGTTGATCGTTTCATTACTGATTTCTACATGATACGTAAGAGTAATTTCGTTTGGAAGTACGATTTGAGGAAAATTGATAAGCATGAATATGGTAATCGTAGAAAACATGAATCCAACAACTATGGTGTTCCTCAAACTCATCTTCATTACTTACACCCTAGTTGATGACCACCTTTGCTTAGAGAGTATTATTACTAAGAAGAAGGCGGTTGCTATTTCAATGAAGAGAATATATGATCTAATTGAAGAGAAGATGGTATAAAATAATATACCCAATCCTAGCGATAATAGTAAAGAAAGGTCGAATCTATAAGTAGTAACATATATAGTGCTTGATATAAACGGTGTGAATGTTAATACGAACCAGAGGATAAAAACGTCATAAACATATTTTCCTACGCTTTCGACTTCGATATAAGAAATAGTTATGAGAATAAATGATGCTATAGGCCAAATCGTCACAGGTAAGGCAAGTACTATAGAAGTTAATCCTATATAGATTAAGGACTTCGAAGGACTTATCTGCGTCCTATAAATATTTGTTGGGAAACCAAATGATAACCTGCTAAGATAAGGATAAAGGAAAATCAAGGATAGTATTATATCTATAAATAATGTGATCCAAAATGACGTGGCAGTTTCTCTAATAAATGAGTGTACGAAGTTGTAATATATGTACGAGTCGTTGGGAATGTACAAATAGATATCTGATAAGCTATGTATAGTAAGGCTTATTCCTCTAAGAGAAAACGAAGGCGTAGCAAGAATCGAGGCTTTATAAATATTTTCTAAAGCTTGAAGAACTGAAGCAAAAGCAGAGGCCATGGAACAAGTAATCATTATGATGAATTCCTTTAATGTGATATTGGTAAACATTTTCAAGAAAAGATCTTTGTACCCCATAGCTTCTCCGCCTTACTCAAGAATTAGAAGTACGGTTCTTGGGTAGTCTACGTATTAAGGTTAATAAAACTATTGCTATAGCAATTGCTAAGAGTCCGTATACTAAATACGGGTATATGGGTATTTGTTCTTGATTACTTCTACTTATTGAGTTGTTAGTATTAGTTAATTTGTTCAAAGGAGTTGTAATATTTATTGAAGTTTGTGGTTCTGGAAAGTACTCTTCCAGATTATCAAGGAGGACGTAAAGTTCATTGATAATGTCCATTAATTCGGAATGGTCTAGTCCATGTGATACGGCGGATACGAAGAAGTCATTCACTATATTATGAATCCTATTTATGACTACCTGTACATTAGAGTGATAAATATTCCAAAGATTATTCAAATTACTAATTCTTTGATATAGATCATTATGTACAATTACTCTGTAGTAGTCAGTACCATTAACATCAACAGGCCAGAATGTTGTTCCAAACACCATTGTATTATTTGCATAGAAATAGATTGTAAAGTTCTCGGGAAAATACTTATAGGTAAAATTATTGGTTTGATACATGTCTTTTAGCTCGTTTATTTGATATCTAATGTATTCTTCCAAGTTATGGTACCCCTCACTAGGAGGAGGCGATGATGAAAAGAATAGATATGTTATTTCATGAGTGGTATTAAGATACATAGGTAATACGAAGAGTGTTGAATGCGATATTATCGGATATGCCCAATGTAGATTTAAATCTATAGGATACTTTATGCCATCTGGATTAAGTTCATCTACAGGTTCTGTAGTTACCATATGTAATAAGAGTCTCTCAGCGGCTTTTGTATTGTTTGCCTTTAATAGGTCAAAGAGTCTCGATTTTATTTCTTTAAGGTATGTTCTATTTAATTTTGTTATACGAGTCACATTGCTTACTACTTGTTTACCCAGTATCTTTATATTATCAGAAAGTATTTCTATTCTATACTTGTATCCTAGATAATCCCCGTAAGGTAGAGAGTTAAGAATAATATTATTTGTATAATTTTCAAGAAGTTCTGATTCCTGTGTCTTATTAGATAGCGATCTTACTTTATTAATTATGTTTTCTAAATAACTTTTTTGAGACACTATGTGTTTTAATTGTTTTATTGTTTGGTTAATTAAGTATTCACAATAGATACTTGGGGATCTTAAGTAATTATAAGGTAATAATGGAAATTTGCCTAAATACACTGACTTTTTACCTGCTATATAGTAGGATTCATCAGTTTTTAGATTCACAATATACTTGAGAACTAATTTGTTAAAGTACAAGGGGATCTCATTTATATATAGGGAAGAACTATTCTTTAGACTAACGGAGTATTCAAAATTGGGAGATATACCCCTACTAATATATCCTCTAACATCACTTAGAATAACTTTGAATAAAACCCAACTGTTATTTATAGATTCTAAATTAAATGTAACATTTCCATTAACTGCATAACTAACCAATACTTTTATTGGAGGTAAATAAAGTGTAGCATTAATAAACAAAAGATCGTTCATAAAACGGAAATTATTTATATGAAGAGTGTAATTACTAATGGCTTCACTTGAAATGATTTCTAAAGACATTAATACCTTATCATATGCAATTTTTGTATTAAATTTGCCTTTGAGAACTTCTACTGTATCAATCCAAATGATCCCATCAATTTTATTCGAATAGATAATATGTATTAAAGAATTATTACTCTGCTTATTGAATGCACCAACAGGTATCGTGAACACAATGATTAATAAAAGTAAAAAAGGTATATATTTTCTTTTAATGATGTTCATTCAAACATCAACCCCATGATTCGTATACTATTCCATTTATTACAGCTAACGAGTGAAGTTCTTTAGTACTTTGATCTGTAAGATGCCCATTAATATATTCCATATATGTAGCTTTTGCGTCACAGAACTCGTATGCTTGACCAAAAGGTAAGCTAATTTTAGCTGTTATTGCAAAGTATTCGCCTTGTTCGACGGTCTGTTCAAACTTTACTCCACCTCCAAAACCTTCTATAGTGAATTCAAGTTTTGCTTCAGCAGTTACTGATGAACTTGCTTTGATGTAAACAGTTTTTTTAAAGGTTATTGTCCTAAGTAGTCTTCGAATAAACATACGATCTTCTATTTTCAATTTTGCTTTTGTCTTAATTATTTTGTGCCCCATCTTGTAGACATGTGTAGGTCCAGCTTTTCCTGTTGCTCCTCCTGCTGCAGCGTCTATATATGTAAATACATAGTTACCTTTATCGTCCACATAACCACTTTTATGTACAACAACAGCTGTTGCTATTATTCCTATTTCTCCCCAGTTGAGTGTTGCATGCACTTTTTTTGCAGAATCTGTTAGAAGGCTGGGATCGCCATCTGTTATTGTTACTACTAGGGAAATTTTCGAAGTTCGTTCGGAAGGTGATGAATATGTGTCATAGTCAG